>JASJDB010000059.1 GCA_030065315.1 Xenococcaceae cyanobacterium MO_167.B52
GGTCTACTTTAGCGATTTTTCAGGCGATAGGTAATTCTGCCTTTGGTCAAATCATAGGGGGTTAGTTCTACTTTAACGCGATCGCCAGGAAGAATTTTAATGTAATTTCGGCGAATTTTTCCCGAAATATGTGCCAAGACGTTGAATCCATTATCTAAATCCACGCGAAACATGGCATTAGGTAGAGACTCTGTGACAGTCCCTTCCATTTCTATGAGGTCTTGTTTAGACAATTGAGCCCTCCTAAGTTTGTTTGAGGTAAATTAAATGTCATTGTTAATTATTGTTCGATTATTTTTTTCAGAGAAGCGGTGACAGATTCCATTGGGGCATGACCTTTTACGACTTTAAGCATATCGCGATTGTCATAAAAACTAATTACGGGAACTGTATCTTTGTGATATATTTCTAAACGTCGGCGAATCGTATCTTCATTGTCATCCTTGCGCTTTCTCGCCAATAACCGTTCAACTAAAACATCGTCTGGTACTTCCAGATTTAAGACGTTATCGGGAGCCAGATCTAATTCCGTTAAAAGTGTTTCTAAAAAAGCAGCTTGACTCACATTGCGAGGAAATCCGTCTAATATCCACCCTTGATTGGCATCAGGTTGAGCCAAACGCTCTTTAATTAAATCAAGAATTAAGTTGTCGGGTACTAGTTCCCCTCGATCCATATAGTCTTGAGCCTTCTGACCTAAAGGGGTTTGTTGCTTAACTGCTGCTCTCAAAATATCCCCAGTAGAAATATGAGGTATCTGGTAGGTATCCGATAATATTTTAGCTTGAGTGCCTTTGCCTGCTCCTGGAGGTCCCAAAAAAATTAATCTTTTCATTATTGTTAAATATTAGATAAAAATTTTAGATTTACTTTCTAGCCAATAGCTAGAAAGTAACCCAAAGATTTATTGCTTAACCATTCCTTCATAACGTTGGGAAATCACGTAAGTCTGTATTTGTTTGGCAGTGTCAATTGCCACCCCTACCAAAATTAATAAAGATGTAGCACCAAAGCCTCTAAATACAGTTGTTCCTACAGGAATCGCTCCTTCTACAGCAATAGGCACCGTCACTACAATACCGAGGAAAATTGCTCCTAAAAATGTTAAGCGATTGATTACTTTTTCTAAGTAGGCACTGGTATTTTTGCCTGGTCGAATTCCAGGAATTGAAGAACCCATTTTCTTCAAGTTTTGGGACATATCTATAGGATTGACGATTAAAGAGGCATAAAAATAGCTAAAGAAAACTATCAAAACTAAGTTTACTGCCACATAAACCCAACTACCAGGCTGTAAAGCTAGGGATATTTGAGCAAAAATTTGCCCCAGGGTACTTTCCCCATCAACAAAGCTTAATGTTGCCAAAGAAGATGGCAAAATTAGCACCGCAGAAGCGAAAATAATCGGCATTACTCCACCTTGATTTAGTCGCAAAGGCAAGTAACTAGTTCTTTCACGATAAAGTCTTTTCCCTACCTGACGACGAGCAGAGATAATAGGAATACGGCGGGTTCCTTCTTGGACAAAAACAATGCCCACAATCATAAATAGAAAGACAATCAGCAAAATTACCACTTGAGCGATCGCTTCCCTGCCACCAGTTTGAGCAATTTGGATTCCATTACCTAGAGTTTTGGGTAAAGTTGCCACAATATTGACAAAAATCAATAGAGAAGCACCATTGCCAATCCCTTTTTCAGTAATCAATTCTGAGATCCACATCACAAACATTGAGCCAGCAGTCAAAGCCAACACTGTTTCTACTACAAACCAGATTCCTGGTTCAGCAGCATAAGGGCTCAATAAGCCCACAGTTATGCCCACACTCTGGATAATTGCCCATCCCAGAGCCACATAACGAGTAATTTGGGATATTTTGCGTCTTCCAGCTTCCCCTTCATTTTTTTGTAAATCCTCTAAATTAGGAATAGCAGCAGTCAGTAGCTGCATAATAATAGAAGCATTAATGAAAGGTAAAATTCCTAGGGCAAAAATCCCTAAAGCAGATAAACCTCCCCCTGTAAAAATGTCTAGAAATCCTAATACTGGAAGATTTTGAATCCCCTCTGCAAATTTAACCCGGTCAATCCCAGGAACAGGAATAAATATACCTAAACGTACTAATATTAAAAGACCAATAGTTACTAACAACCGACCTCTAAGACCGGCTGCTTGCGCCATCTGTAAAAAAGTTTCTTGTGCTGTTGGTGTTTTATCTCGAACCATGCAAGGCTACCTCTGTTGTGGTTAGCAGTAATTTAAACTGTGTGGTGTTAAATCTTATGTTATTGAGTTGTCACACCCCAAAGTTTATGATAAACCAAATCCAGTTCTTGCTTATTTAGTAATAATTTCGCAGCTTCCGCCAGCAGCTTCAATTTTTGCCTTAGCACTTTTAGTAAAAGCTGCTGCCTTAACGTTTAAGGGAATATTGATTTCCCCATTGCCGAGGATTTTGAGTAATCCGTCATTGCTAGTTACAATACCCTTGTCTATTAGAGAATCAAGAGTTACTTCTGTATTAGGATCTAGGGAAGAGAGTTTCTCCACATTAATTACAGTATATTTTTTCTGATTAATTACAGGGAAATATTTGAGCTTGGGAACTCGGCGATATAAAGGCATTTGCCCCCCTTCAAAACCAGGTTTAGTCCCAGTTCCCGAACGAGATTTCTGTCCCCGCATCCCAAAACCGCAACTTGCTCCTTGACCAGCGGAAATTCCTCGACCAACTCGACGCTTCCGCTTTTTCGCCCCCTGATTTGGTGCTAGTTCATTTAATTTCATCAATATTCTCCTATACGAGATTAAGCGTATAAATGCTCCAAACTAAGATCTCTTTCTCTGGCAACTTCCGAAAAAGTTCGCAAACTTGCTAAAGCATCAATTGCTGCTCTGGCATTATTGAGAGGGCTGTTTGAGCCCAACTGTTTTGCCAAAATATTCTTTACTCCTGCCAATTCTAAGACAGTGCGGACTGCTCCCCCGGCAATTACCCCAGTACCAGGAGCAGCAGGACGCATAAATACTTTGGCTCCCCCTGCAATACCTTTGGTTACGTGGTTAATGGAATTGGATTTGGTGAGAGACACGTCAATGAGTTGTTTTTTGGCATCAGCAACTCCTTTCCGCACTGCACCAATAACATCAGCAGCCTTACCTACTCCCACACCCACTTGTCCTTTTTCGTTGCCCACAACTACGATGGCACGAAAACTGAGTTTTTTACCACCTTTAACTACTTTACTGACACGACGAATTTGGACAACTCTTTCTTGCCAGTTAGATTCTTTTTCTTTGGCGCGATTTTTTTTGCGCGACTTTGATTTTGTCATAGTTTTAGTTTCAGTTTGGTTGATGATTAAAACTCTAGACCTGCTTCACGAGCAGCATCTGCTAAGGCTTTGATTCTTCCGTGATAAATATTGCCACCCCGATCAAAGACAACTTTAGTTACGCCTTTTTCTAAAGCTCTTTTTGCCACTAGTTTACCTACTGCCACCGAAGCTTCACGATTAGCAGTAGAACCCAACTCCTGTTTTAGATCCCCATCTAATGTGGAGGCAGCAGCAAGGGTATGGTGAGTAGTATCATCAATAACCTGGGCATAAATGTGTTGATTGGAGCGAAAAACTGATAAACGGGGACGCGAGGGCGAACCACTTACTTTTTTGCGGATTCGTCGATGACGACGAGCTACAGATTCTTTGCGAGATAATTTCATGTGCTTTATTTACCTGTTTTACCTGCTTTACGTCTGACCATTTCTCCTAGGTAGCGAATTCCTTTACCTTTATAAGGTTCAGGTGGTCTTACCGCTCTAATTTTTGCAGCAACATTACCCACAACTTCTTTATCAATTCCCCCAATGATAACTTCGGTATTTTTTTCTACCGCAACTTGAATGCCTTCTGGCATCTCCATTTCTACGGGTTTACTGTAGCCGACGTTGAGGGTTAATTTTTTACCTTGAGCTTGAGCTCTATAACCTACTCCCAGGATTTGCAGACGTTTTTCAAATCCTTTAGATACCCCCTCTACCATATTGGCGATTAGGGTGCGAGATAAACCATGACGTTGACGGGCAATACGAGAATCGTTTTCGGGTATTACCTTGATTTCCTCTCCTTCTTGGGATATTCCAATCAAACTGGGAAGTTCCCTTGCTAAAGTTCCTTTGGGACCTTTTACTGTTACGTGCTGTCCCTTGATATCTACAGTGACTTTAGAGGGAATTGGTACGGGACGTTTGCCAATACGAGACATGAATAATTGCTCCTTTGATTACCAAACATAACAGAGGATTTCTCCGCCAACTCCCTGACGGCGAGCTTCTCTGTCACTCATTACTCCACGAGATGTGGAAACAATTGCAATGCCAATACCTCCTAAGACACGGGGTATATCTTTGCGTTTGGAATAAACTCTCAGCCCTGGTTTACTGACCCGTTTTAGGGTGCTGATAGTGGGCTGACGATTTTTTCCGTGGTATTTGAGAGAAAGAGAGAGAAATTTCTCTACCCCTTCTCCTGTTTCTTCGTAATTGCTGATAAAACCTTCTTCCTGGAGTACTTTGGCAATACTTACGGTCATTTTGGTTGAAGGTACTTTAGTGGTTTGATGCTTGACTAGGCATGAATTACGAATGCGAGTCAGCATATCTGATATAGTATCGTTTGCTGCCATTATGTCCTGTTCTTATCTGTTGATCCTGAGGATTTAGTTTTTACGAAAGGGCATTCCCATTTCTTTGAGTAAAGCCCGCCCTTCTTCATCGGTATTGGCTGTGGTGACTATGGAAATATCTAGTCCCCGAATCTGATCGATGGTATCGTAGTCAATTTCTGGAAAAATTAACTGTTCTCTAACTCCCAAACTATAGTTGCCTCTACCATCAAAACTGTTGGCACTAACACCACGGAAGTCGCGAATTCGAGGCAGAGCTAGATTAATCAGACGATCAAGAAAAGCGTACATTCGTTCGCCACGGAGAGTTACCATGACCCCTACGGGCATTCCTTGACGGATTTTAAAACCAGCGATCGCTTTTTTGGCTCTAGTTACCACAGGCTTTTGCCCTGTAATAGTTGCTAGTTCTGCAATAGAGGATTCTAAAGCTTTGGCATTTTGCGATGCTTCACCTAGACCACGATTAACGGTTATTTTGGTAACCTTGGGGACTTGATGAATATTGCTATAACTGAATTGTTCTTTTAGCTTGGAAACAATCTCAGTTGTATATTTTTCTTTAAGTGGGCTTACCATATTATTATTTTTTGCTTACTGTTCCTGGGCTGGGTCAGGAAATAATAGTTTGTTTGGGGGATTAGTCGATTATTTCGCCAGTTTTTTTGAGCATCCGAACTTTGCGACCATCATCGGTGAAAGTGTAGCTGACACGACTAACTACTTTTTCCTTCTCGGAATAGAGCATCACATTAGAACTGTGAACTGGAGCTTCAAAAGTGGCAATTTGACCAGATTCCCCATCTTGTTTGGGTTTAACGTGCTTGGTGCGAACGTTCACCCCTTTAACGACTACTTGGCTAGTTTTAGGAATTGCCTGTAAAACTTCTCCTACCTTGCCCTTGTCTCGTCCAGAGATTACTTGAACCGTATCTCCTTTTTTGACGTGCATTTTAAAGCGTTTTTGTAAGTTTTTTGTTGCCATTTAGATCACCTCTGGGGCGAGAGAAACGATTTTGGTAAAGTTTTTTTCTCTTAATTCCCGTGCCACAGGACCAAAAACCCTAGTGCCTCTAGGATTATTATCATTGTTGATAATGACCGCAGCGTTATCATCAAAACGGATAGTCATACCGCTTTCACGATGCACTGGTTGTTTGGTACGAACAATTACGGCACGGACTACATCGGATTTTTTGACTCCCATATTGGGCAGAGCATCTTTGACTACGGCGACAATGACATCACCAATGTGACCATAGGTAGAGTTTCCTTTGCCCAAAACCCTCAAACACATGAGTTTGCGAGCACCACTATTATCAGCAACGTTAAGATAAGTCTGTTGTTGTATCACGGCTGTAAGATTTATCTAATAAAAGTTATGAATTTTTCGTTTCCAGAATTTCTGCTAGAGTCCAACGTTTAGTCCGACTCAACGGTCTAGTTTCGCGAATTCTGACGCGATCGCCTATTTTGCACTGATTGTCAGCATCGTGAGCTTTATACTTCTTGGTGCGGACAACAATTTTGCCGTATTTGGGGTGGGGTGAGCGATTTTCTACAGCTACCACAATGGTTTTATCCATTTTGTCGCTTACTACTTCTCCCACTCTCTCTTTTACTGCCATAGTTCAAATTACTCCTCTTTGGATTCGGTAGTGGGGTTAATTCCTAATTGGCGTTCACGCTCCACAGTCAACAATTGACAGAGATGATGTTTTTTGTGTTTGAATAAATGTGGTTTCTCTAGACGACGAGTAGCTTGCTCTAGTCTGAGTTGAAACAGCTCTCGTTTGACAGCTAGAATTTCTTCTCCTAGCTCCTCGTCGCCGAGCTTTCTTACATCTTCAATTTTTGGTAATGCCATTAGCTTTAGATATACTCCTGTTCACGAGTAATAAATTTGGTTTTGATCGGCAACTTTTGAGCTGCTAAACGCATTGCTTCTTTAGCTATGGGTTCGGGAACTCCTGCCATTTCAAACATGATTCTCCCTGGTTTAACCACTGCAACCCAATATTCGGGAGAGCCTTTACCAGAACCCATACGGGTCTCAGCAGGACGCATGGTAACTGGCTTGTCGGGGAAAATCCGAATCCAGATTTTACCACCCCGTTTAACATAACGGGTCATAGCACGACGAGCTGCTTCAATTTGACGGGAGGTAATCCAAGAGGGTTCTGTAGCTTGAAGAGCGTAGTCACCAAAATTAAGGGTGCTACCTCGATAAGCCATTCCCCTCATCCGACCCCGTTGCTGTTTGCGAAATTTAGTTCTTCTAGGACTTAGCATAGTTAGATATTTGCTACTGAGAGATGTTTATTCGGAACGGTCTTCAAATTTCTGACGACGACGCTGTTGACGACGTTGGGGTTGAGCAGGAGCAGAGTTGGCAAGATCTTCTTGTCCTGGAATAATCTCCCCTTTAAAGACCCAAACTTTAACTCCCAAAATTCCGTAGATAGTTAAAGCTGTACGATAGGCATAGTCAATGTCAGCCCTGAGAGTATGAAGGGGTACTCTACCTTCCCTTACCCATTCAGTACGAGCAATTTCTGCTCCATTGAGACGACCACTAACTTGAATTTTGATGCCTTGCACTTCCGCTCTCTGTGCCCTTTGAATTGCCTGACGCACCACTCGACGGAAAGATACCCTGCGCTCTAACTGTTGAGTAATGTATTCAGCAATCAAAACTGCGTCTGCGTCAACTTTGGCAACTTCGATCACGTTGATCCGAATCTGACGGTTATTGCCAACCAACCCTTGTAGTTCAGTACGTAGCTTTTCAATGCCAGTACCACCCCGACCTACTACCACCCCAGGACGAGCAGTATGAATGGCTAGATCAATTTGATCGGCTTTGCGTTCGATTTTAACTTGAGAAATCCCCGCATTATTAAGTTCTTTCGAGACATAGTCTCTAATTCGGCGATCTTCTTGGAGAAGCTCTGGATAACGCTTGGTATCAGCATACCAACAAGACTGATGCTCTTTGGTAATACCGAGACGAAATCCGACTGGATGTATTTTCTGAC
This sequence comes from Xenococcaceae cyanobacterium MO_167.B52, assembly GCA_030065315.1. GTDB lineage: Bacteria > Cyanobacteriota > Cyanobacteriia > Cyanobacteriales > Xenococcaceae > JASJCP01. Next base: position 7,726 of record JASJDB010000059.1, read on the forward strand.
CCACTAATATTTCCTCTGCAATAGTATGTTAGGTTATTTAGTTGCTTCGGGGGCAACTGCTACGGTAATGTGACAGGTTGGCTTACGAATTTGATAAGCTCTACCCTGGGCTCTTGGTCGATAGCGTTTGAGAACTGGTCCCCCATCAGCAAATGCTTCACTGACTACTAAAGTTGACGGGTCTATACCCAGGTTATGCTCGGCATTGGCAACTGCGGAACGCAAAACTTTAAGCACTGGTCCGCAAGCTTTATAGGGCATAAATTCGAGAATGATTAGGGCTTCTCGATATTGGCGACCACGAATTTGATCCAAGACTCTTCTGACTTTGTGAGGAGACATTCGGATGTATTTTGCGATCGCTTTAGCTTGTTGTGTAGTATCTATTGCCATAGTTGTATTTGGTGTTAAATCTTGCTATCTGCGAGCTTTCTTATCACTTTTGGCGTGACCTTTAAAGGTACGAGTAGGGGCAAATTCACCTAATTTATGTCCCACCATTTGGTCGGAGATAAAAACAGGAATATGTTGCCTGCCATTATGAACAGCTACGGTATGTCCTACCATTTGAGGCAGAATAGTAGAAGCCCGTGACCAAGTTTTGATGACTTCTTTTTTGTTTTCAGCGTTTAGCTTCTCGATTTTTTTGAGAAGTTTATCGGCGATAAAAGGACCTTTTTTTAAAGAGCGACCCATAATTAAACAGATGGTAAATAATAAACAATAGGATTGGACAAAGTCCCTAAAAAAACTAGCGACGACGACGCACAATCAGCTTGTCACTAGATTTCTTCTTCTTGCGTGTTTTCATCCCCAAAGCTGGCTTACCCCAAGGAGTAACAGGACCACTTCTACCGATGGGTGCGCGACCTTCCCCACCTCCATGAGGGTGATCACAAGGGTTCATGGCACTTCCCCTTACTTGAGGTCTTTTACCCAAATGACGGCTTCTACCTGCTTTCCCTAGCTTCAGGTTTCTAAATTCCGCATTACCCACTTGTCCGATAGTGGCATAACACTCTTTACGAATCATTCTCACTTCTTTGGAGGGTAATCCTACGGTGACATAGTTTCCTTCTTTTGCCATCACTTTGGCTGCTGTTCCCGCAGCGCGGACTATTTGCCCCCCTCTACCTACTCTTAGTTCTATATTGTGGATTGTTTCCCCAAGAGGCATTTTTTCTAAAGGCAGAGCGTTACCTACTTCGATCGGAGAATCGGGACCTGAGATAATCTCGGAACCAACTTTAATGCCCACTGGGGCTAAGATGTAGCGTTTTTCTCCATCTTGATATTCAACTAAAGCGATCCTGGCGTTGCGATTAGGATCGTATTCAATAGCGATCACTGTAGCAGGAATATTTAGTTTGTCTCTTCTAAAATCGATGGTGCGATAAAGACGCTTGTGTCCGCCCCCACGACGACGGCTGGTAATTACCCCTCTGTTATTACGACCTTTAACCCGATGCTTATATTTAGTTAAAGACTTTTCAGGTTTGGTTTTGGTAATTTCAGAAAAGTCTGAAATCGTTGCTTGACGAGTTCCTGGAGTGTATGGTTTGAATGAACGAGTACCCATAATTTTAATAAAGTTTAAAGTTGTTAATTTGACGCTCGTTATTTTTCGGGTAGGAAAAATTCCCTTACTTATACTTCGGGGAAGAGAGTGATGCTGTCCCCTTCTTTTAAAGTTACAATTGCTCTTTTGTATTGAGCTTTGTAACCTAAATATCTACCGACTCGGCGTTTTTTGCGGGGTAGTTTGAGAGTGTTAACACTAGTAACAGAAACATCAAACAGGCTTTCAATTGCTGCTTTAATTTCTGGCTTGGTAGCCTTGGGAAGCACGTCAAATACATACTTGTTCTCTTCCATTTGTCGAGTAGCTTTCTCTGTGACTATGGGTTTGAGAATCAGATCTGCTAAGTCTCTGGGATTATAATCAGTCACTATATACCTCCTGGATCTGAGCCAAAGCATCAGCAGTGATTACGATTTTGTTGGCATTAAGCAAGTCGTAAATATTAAGCCCATTAGCTCTGAGCATTTTGACGTTGCTGATATTGCGGGATGAAAGATGGATATTGTCTGAAATATCGCTAAGAATCATTAGGATCTTAGTTTGAGGGTCAATGCCCCAACGCTCAAAGGCGGATATCATTTCTTTCGTCTTGGGACGAGTAATTTGCTCAGAAAAGTTCTCCACAATTACTGCATCTTCTAAACGTTTAACCAGGGCAGTCCTTAAGGCTAAACGTCGCTCTTTGCGATTCATTTTGAGATTAAAGTCTCTGGGCTTGGGACCAAAGATAACCCCACCACCACGCCAGAGAGGAGAACGAGTCGAACCAGCACGCGCCCTTCCTGTACCTTTTTGTCTCCAGGGTTTTCTACCACCACCACGAACTTCAGCTCTGGTTTTGGATGAAGCTGTACCTTGACGAGCATTAGTCATTTGTCTTACTAAAGCTCGATGAACAATGTGGTTAGCTGTTTCTTCTTTTGCTACTTTTAGTTCAAGGGATGCCTCTGAGACATTTTCTCCTTGCCAATTTTTAACTGCGTAATTAACCATAGTTATTTTTTATCGGTCATTAACACCTAATTATTTTGCTCCAACAATGTTGGCTGGAGTAATACTCAATAGACCTCCTGGTTTTCCAGGTACAGCACCTTTGATGAGGATTACGTTTTGTTCGCTGTCTACTTCTACTATTTGCAGTTTGCGGATTGCAACTTGTGTACCTCCATAGCGTCCCGCCATTTTTTTACCTGGATAAACCCGACCTGGAGTAGTACCAGCACCAGTAGAACCAGGAAGACGGTGGTTTTTAGAACCGTGAGTCATATTACCTCGTCTGAAGTTATGACGTTTTTGATAACCAGCAAAACCACGACCCATAGTGATGCCTCTGACATCAACAATTTCTCCTGGGTTAAATAGATCGGCTTTGATAGTTTGACCTAATTCATAACTACTGACATCTTCGGTACGATATTCTTTCAGATGGCGCAGAGGAGCAGCAGAAGCTTTTTTGAGATGTCCCAACTCTGGTTTGGTCAGGGCTTTTTCTTTGACTTCTTTGAACCCGATTTGGACTGAGGTATAACCATCAGTTTCAGGAGTTTTAATCTGAGTAATAGTGCAAGGACCGGCTTGAACCACAGTGACGGGAATCGATTTCCCAGTATCTTGGTCAAATATCTGGGTCATGCCTAGTTTGGTTGCCAATATGCCAACTGACACTTTTTTTTAACCCCTTTTCCTGCTAAACAACATTAAATAAATTTGTGAAATTGAAGGTTTGGTTAATACTTCAATCGACAATAAAAGTCATCCTGTCCTAATGAGGTTGCTTATTGCAACTGTTTTGAGGGACAAGATGGGTAGTTGCTAATATATGTAGTCTTGTTTTCTAAAAGTTACGATCAGCCAGCTTAGTATTTAGAAATTACTTAGGGCTTGTGATCTTGATAATTGCCTTGGTTTCTTAAGACTTAAAAGAAAGTTGGTTTCTTTCAGTATCTACAAGAAGGCAGAAAACATTAATTTTATTTAGCCACAATCACGCATTATATCTGATGGTGGTAGATTGTGGCAAGTTATTTTTTGTGATTAGTCTTTCTGTTTTTCCTACCAGCACATTATTCATATTTCCTTGAGGAGAAATCTTAAGAAAACATAAAAAAACCAGCTTTCATAACATGACGTTACTAAAAATGCTATTATTGTTACATAAGTTAATAAAAAGTTACTTATAACCAGTTGTGATATTTTTTTTCATAGCCAAACTGTTAATAGATTGTCCTTTAGTTCTTAGAGCCTAAGAGTCTAGGTGTAAATGCCTTATTTAGATCCACACCAATTCCACACTAGAATGATTGATGCTTCCCAACTATTAAAACTCTACGCATCACAAAGAAGAGATTTTAGTCAGATTAATTTGACACAAGCTTCTTTGGAAAGTGTTGATTTGAGGGACATTAATTTGTGGCGAGCCAATTTAGCCGAAACTAATCTAGGTCATTCCCTAATGCAAAGAGCTAATTTGAGTGAAAGTAACCTATCTGGTGCAACTCTATGGCGAACAGACTTGCGTTTTGCCAATTTAGCTCAAGCTAAATGTAGCCGTACTTTCTTAATTAGGGCTAATCTTCAACAGGCTAACCTGAGAAATTCACTGTTTAACAATGCAGAAATGCGCTTGGTTTGTTTGAGGGGAACAGATTTAGAGGGTGCAGATTTATCAAGAGCTAATCTTAGCTATGCTGACCTAAGTTTTGCTAATTTAAAGGGAACTAATCTTAGTGGCACTATCTTCACGGGGGCAAATTTAGCCTACGCTAATCTTAGTAATACTAATTTGGATAAAGCTATTTTGGAAGGAGCTTACTTAAGTAAGGGGATTTTCCCCGATACAGAGATTGATCGAGATCAAGTAATAAGCAACGTGAGTTCGGACTAACTAATCCTAGTCTAAGGTACTTTAAGTTATGATTTTTTCCAGAAAACAATTAGGGTCTCAAGGATATCTAACGACTATCCAAACTCAAACAATTGTATTTTTTCAGCTTTGTCCAACGCTCCTTTAGCAAGATAAAAAGTATATTGGGAATATTAGCAATACTAGGGAAAGTCCCTAGCTTATTGGTGATGGTTCAATTGAGAAGATTGTTGCTGGTAATTTGTAGCGATGAGCAAAATGAACTTGATTAACTCTTTGCTAAGGGATTTAGTCACTGAATACAGTGAGCTTCATCCCCAGATATACTTCAAGTCATCTCTAATAGCTCTAGCCCGGGCTATGCAAGATTTAGTATTAGCTGATAATAATCCATATCTTGTCATTGCTAATTTTCAGCAAGAACGACTGTTTCGTCAGGAAGAGCGTCGTTTTCGCGATATAGCTGAAAAAAGTGACCATGTTTATATTTTGGGAGTACCAGAAAAGGAATCTAGTTTTGCTGTAGGTGATTCTAGTTATGAAACTATTCCGATAAAATCAACGGATACTTTGGCTGGAGAAAGATATTTAGTAATTATTGGACAGCAATATTCCGCTTGCTTGGCGGTACGAGAAAAGCTTTCTTTGAAAGAATTAAGTTATGGTTCCTCTATAGTGGAGCAGGGCAAAAGATTTGAGGGGATTTGGACTTTTGATCGGGATATCACCTATACTGCTGCCGATTGGTTATTGGGCAGAATTAGAAATTATCGTCCTGAATTAAGGCAGAAGATTCAACAAGCAAGAGGATTATTTAAACTCAGTCGGAGGGGAGATCGTCAATCCTTTCTCACGTCTCAATCTGTTGATCTGGGAATTTTTACCCAACGTTTGGTAACTTATCTACAAGCTGGTCAATATAAGTTACTTAAAGCCTATAAAGCGATCGCAATAGCCAAGCAAAAAGAATACTTAATTAATAAAATAGCAGCAGCCCAGCGTAGTTCTCTTAATCCCCAAGAAATTCTTAACACTACAGTTAAAGAACTAGGTCAGCTTTTTCCTAACTATCGTTGTCTGCTCTATCGCCTCAATCCCAATGAAACGGAAGTAGAAATTAAGCACGAATTTGTACCTCGCTCAATGAGATCGTTGATCGGTCAAGTGTGGTCAATTGCTGATAATCCTTTGTTTATCGCTGCTCAAGCGCAAAAGTCAACTTTAGCGATTGAAAATGTTGCTGATAATTCTTATTTAAGTGACAATCCCATTATCCAAGATAAAGTAACCCGAGGTGGAATTCATTCTTGGTTAATGGTTTCCATTCGTTATCAAGGGACATTACTGGGAATGTTAGAACTACATTATGGAGGGGATATTAATTTTAATTTTCAGTGGAAGTCGGAAGATATTGCCTTGGTAGAAGCAGTGGCAACTAGCGCGGGAGCAGCCTTAACCCAAGCTAGTGCTTATAACCATCTAGTAGAGTTAAATAGTCAATTAGAATCTATAGAGCGGATTCAGAGTAATCTAATCGCGATAGTCGGACACGAATTACGCACTCCTCTATCAACGATTCGGGTTTGCTTAGAAAGTTTAGCAACAGAGCCAGATATGCCTGATGTTTTCAAAAATACTATGTTAGAGACTGCTTTGAGTGATACTGAACGGCTAGGAGATTTGATTCAAAATTTTCTGACTCTTTCCAAGTTAGAGGCAGGCAAGGGATATCGCAACATAGAATCTGTCAATATTGATTATGCTTTAAACTTAGCCCTTCATCGTATTCAAAAGACTGTACCAGTCAAAACCCTGCCAGAAATTAAGATAGAACTGCCTCCTCAATTCCCCTTGGTTTTGGCTGATATAGATGGCTTGGTTGAAGTTTTTACTAAGCTTTTAGATAATGCCTGTAAGTTTACCCCCAAGGATGGTGAAGTTTTAGTTACTGCTCAAATTCAAAATATTCTAGATTCTGCTAAGAAGTTAGAAGTTATGATTGCAGATACAGGACGTGGTATTGATCAGGGTGAGTTGGAAATCATTTTTGATCGTTTTGCCCAATCAGAAAGTTATCTACGCCGTACAGTTAGTGGGGTAGGATTAGGATTAGTAATTTGTCGCCAAATTGTTCAAGGGATGGGAGGAGAAATTTGGGCAAAAAGTGAAGGAGCAAATAAGGGAAGTCAATTTTACTTCACGATTCCGATTGATTGTTAGGCTGCTGGTACGGGATTAATTTTGTTTAGCTACTTATGAATCGGATTTAGGTGGAATTCCAAAAACATAAGGGGAAGGAAAAATACTACGAATTGCAAAGTAGTAACACTTATTAGCTTTTAACTGTTTTTACAATAAGAATGGAGGGTCTGAAAGTTGCTTAAATACTAGCAGAAATGAAAAATCGTAAACTCCATCAGGCAAGACCTCTGTTGCATATTTTACACAATAGTGTACCAGGAAGACGACGTTACAAAGTTAGGGGACTACAAGGGTCAGAAAATTTAGCACAGTATCTAGAATTGAGGTTATCTAGAGAACCAGAAATTGATTATGTTCGTGCTAGCTCTTGGAGCGGTAACATTGTGATTGTATTTAGTAAAGAGGGCAATCATAAAGCAATCGCTAGTTTGGTTAAAAGAACTGTCCAACAATATAGACAAGACCCAAAACAAGCAATTAAGCTAATGGAGAATTACTCAGAACCTGTCTCCAAAGGGTTGAATTCTAAGTCTTTAGCATCTTGGCATCTCCAAGAAACAGAAGCAATATTAACTGAGTTAGAGACTTCTAGACAATCAGGATTGTCTTTAGAGAGAGTTCAAGAAAATCTTCAGAAATATGGTGCCAATGTTCTAGCAGAATTCAAGCCTCGTTCGGGACTGAGTATTTTTATCGACTACTTCAAATCTGTACCTGTCGCCCTATTGACCTTAGCAGCAGGACTATCTCTGGTTACAGGGGGCATAATTGATGCGGTGGTGATTATGGGAGTGGTAACAATCAATGCCATTTTGGGTTATGCTACCGAAAGCCAATCTGAGCGGATCATTCATTCCCTCAAAAGTTTAGTCAATCCGACAGCTTGGACCATTAGAGCCAGCAGAGTCACCAAAATCAACTCCCCCGAAATTGTGCTCGGCGACATTTTAATACTTAGACCTGGTAGCTACGTTGCTGCTGATGCCAGATTAATTGAGGCAGAACGGCTAAACGTTGATGAGTCTGTTCTCACGGGAGAGAGCGTTCCTGTACTCAAAACTGCTCAAACTTTAACTGGTGAAGATGTGCCTTTAGCCGAACGAGCTAATATGGTGTATCGAGGTACTTTAGTTACTGGAGGACAAGGACTAGCCGTGGTAGTTGCTACGGGACAATTAACCGAAATGGGTCGGATTCAAACTCTGGTAGGAGAAACTACGGTTCCCCAAACGCCGATGGAAAAGCAACTTGATCAAGCAGGGGGTCAACTCGTCCTCTTATCGAGTGGGGTTTGCACTGTAGTTTTTGCTTTAGGATTGCTACGGGGCTATGGTGTAATCGAGATGCTCAAAAACTCGATTTCTTTGGCTGTTGCTGCCGTACCTGAAGGTTTACCTACTGTTGCTACCACTACTCTAGCTTTAGGAATTGCCAAAATGAGGCGACATAAAGTGCTGATTCGCCGTCTCGATGCCATAGAAGCTTTGGGTTCAGTACAAACTATCTGTCTGGATAAAACAGGGACTCTCACAGCCAATCAAATGACAGTAGTGGAACTTTGTACTGATTATCAGAGGATAGAAGTGACTGACGGAGAGTTTCTGCTCAAAGGAGAAACCCTTAACCCTTATGACTGTGAGCAACTTTTAAAACTCATCCACATTGCTATTCTCTGTAATGAAAGTCAAGTTAACAAGCATCACGATGGGAAGTATGTAGTTAATGGCTCGGCGACAGAAAATGCTCTGATGCAGATGGCAATCGCTGCTGGCATCGATGTTTTAGAATTACAACGCAAATATCCTCGCTTAGAAATTAACCATCGTTCAGAAGAACGGAATTTTATGCGGACGGTTCATCTTGTTCATGAATCACAAAAATTGGTAGCTGTGAAGGGCAGTCCAACAGAAGTGCTGGAGCTTTGCTCTTATCAACTCAAGAATGGTGAGCCAATTCGTCTTACTGAAGCAGATCGAGAGGCACTGGAACTAGAAAACGAGCGGATGGCAGGTAAAGCTCTGCGAGTATTAGGGGCTGCCTATGCCCATGTTGATAATGTGGAAAGCTCTGAAAATCTCATTTGGTTAGGATTAGTCGGGATGGCTGACCCAGTTAGACAGGGGGTCAAAGAGTTGATGGGTTCTTTCCATCAGGCAGGAATTAAGACCGTAATGATTACAGGAGATCAGAGTCCCACTGCCTATGCTATCGGGAAAGAATTAAATTTGAGTCAAGAAAAGCCCTTAGAAATTCTTGATTCAACTCACCTGGCACATCTCGACTCGGAAGTAATGAAAGGATTGTGCGATCGCATTCAAGTTTTTGCTCGGATCAGTCCAGCCCACAAGTTACAAATCGTTCAAGCACTTCAGCAAACCGGAAAAATTGTCGCTATGACAGGAGATGGGATCAATGATGCTCCAGCCCTCAAAGCAGCAGAAGTAGGTATTGCTATGGGTCACGCGGGAACTGATGCAGCTAGGGAAGTCGCAGATGTAGTGTTAGAAGATGACCGTCTCGAAACCATGATTATTGCGGTGAGTCAGGGACGGACAATCTATAACAACATTCGCAAATCGGTTCATTTTCTGTTATCTACTAACCTAAGCGAGATTATGGTTATGCTCTTGGCTAATGGAGTGGGATTAGGACAACCTCTTAATGCCATGCAATTACTTTGGCTCAATATGGTCACTGATATCTTTCCTGGTTTGGCATTAGCCCTCGAACCTCCAGAACCAGACGTACTACTAGTCCCGCCTCGTTCTTCTGAAGAGCCAATTCTCAACTCTCAAAACTTCCAACGAATTATTTATGAGTCTAGTGTTTTGTCTGTAAGTACCATGGCAGCTTATGGTTATGGCATTGTCCGCTATGGTATTAGTCCCCATGCCAGTTCTATTGCCTTTATGAGCCTGGTCACAAGTCAGTTGCTCCATGCTTTAAGTTGTCGTTCCACTAAACCTCTCCGTACTATCCAGTTACCACCAAACCATTATTTAACCTTTGCCCTTGGTGGTTCTTTAACTCTCCAACTGATCTGCTTAGTGATTCCTGGTTTGAGGAGTTTATTACAGGTTACACCTCTGAATCTGCTTGATGGTGTGGTGATTAGTAATAGTGCATTACTACCACTTTTATTGAATGAAAGGACTAAAAAAAGTTAGTCATTGGTCATTGGTCATTGGTCATTAGTATTTGCTCCGCCTGCTTTCCCTGTCTTCTTTACTTATCTAAAAAATTAGGAGAAAAACCATGAAACAAGATTTTATGTTTACCTCCGAATCAGTCACCGAAGGACATCCCGATAAATTATGCGATCGCATCAGCGACGC
>JASJDB010000060.1 GCA_030065315.1 Xenococcaceae cyanobacterium MO_167.B52
CAGGGCAGAATGACCATCGTAACAGACGCGACAGGAAAATCCTTCAGCCTCCAAGCATTCTTGAATAATTTCGGCTATGTCGCGCTCGTCTTCAACAATTAAAATCTCCATCAGTTGGTATATCAGTCGCTACTATATTCTAGAAACCTAACTACCTCCTTGTTTAACTTCTCTTTGATGGGAAACTGTTCGTTCATGACTCTTTCCCCTGCCAGCTAAACCAAACAAGCCCAGTAAACCAAACAAACCAAGCCAGCCCCAATTATTTTGCTTGGAGAATTTTTTTTCGGCTTCTTTTAAAGCCTTGTCAATTTCTTGTTGTACCGCTTGTCCTGCTGATTCAATTCCTTTTCGTGCTTCTTGTGCTGCTTTTTGAAACTGCTGCTGTGCCTCATCAAAATTCTGCTGTGTAGATTCTGATGAGTTGATCCCAGATTCATCGGGATTCTGAGCCACAGTAGCTACACTGGAAGGCGACACAGCCAAACTCAGGGTAAGGATGCTAACTCCCAAAACTTTAGACAATTGAAAACATTTCATGATTCAAGCTCCATATTGGCGTTTATGAGGAACTCATGCAAGTCTTTAAGCCAGATTAGCTAAAGCTAGCTTATTTTGTTTAATTAAAGTTAAATTTATCGAGCAACTTCGTCAGCTTCGTCATCTTTCAAGCTACATCCTCAGCAGTATGCTTGCTCATCAACTTCTTATTAAGATGATGCTAGAAAAAAAAATTGAAGAACTTGTGAGGAAAAGAATTAAAATACTTTCAAAGTAAAAACTTTTGACAAAATAGGTTTTAAACTTTATATTTTTAGAAGTTTTTCTCTTGAGATAGCTTAAATCAATATGTCGTTTTTTACCGTTTTAATGATTCTCTGTTAAAGAGGCTTTTGACTGTCCTGCTGACAATTTTGATTGTCGCTCGGGTTCGCTTGAACTCTTATTAATTGCTTGTAACAAGAGATAGTTTAAAACCGTTCTTATGGCAATAATTGCTGTCAATTGACCGATATCATTCCAGGTGGGCGCGATCGTCGTCTTTAAAATGCTACCTCCAACCAGAAAGCTTAGTCCCAAGGAAAAAGAATAACCTAATTCTAATCGACTTGCCTGAAATGCGATCGCAGAACGAGAATTAGAAAAAACATACTTAAAGTAAATAATTAAAGCTTTAATTATCCCCGTGACAATGACAAAAAGTGCTAATAATTGACATAAACTAACCACCCAACCATTGAGAGTTCTGACTAGGTTTGTAAACATTATTTAGTCTGGTGAAGCATTACTAATAAAATTTTAGGGGCAAAATGTTAATTTGAACAAAATTAACATTTTGCTAGTTTTAGTTAGCAAATAGTACAAACTAGGGATTAAAAGTTGATTCCAAAACTTATAAGAATAAATGAACTATATAACAACACATTATGAATGGAAAGTATTTTAAACAGTATCCAGCTCGTCTAAAAACTAATATTTTCGGTAGCAAGCGTGTCAAAGTTCAAATAGAAGATGACCGCACGGGAATAAGTATCGAAACCCTTAAACGAGCTATTTACGATAACTTATATTACATCCAAGGTAAAAACAAATTCCTTTCCACGCCCCACGATTACTATATGGCATTAGCCTATACAGTGCGCGATCGCCTGATTCATCGCTGGCTAAAAACCATTGAAACTTGTCTCCAGCAAGATGTCAAAGTAGTTTGCTATCTCTCAGCAGAATTTCTCATGGGGCGACAGTTGGGTCAAAATCTAGTTAACGTGGGTCTTTGGGAACGAGCTTATCAAGCACTTACCGAACTAGGACTCAATCTTTACGAATTGATGGAACAGGAAGCCGAGCCTGGATTGGGTAATGGAGGTTTAGGGAGGCTCGCAGCCTGTTTTTTAGATTCTTTGGCAACTTTAGAAATTCCTGCCATGGGCTATGGTATTCGCTATGAGTTTGGGATTTTTGACCAAGCAATTCAGGATGGCTGCCAGGTAGAACGTCCCGACAGGTGGCTGCATTTGGGCAACCCCTGGGAAATTCCCCGACCAGAGTATATGGTGGAAGTTAAGTTAGGGGGACATACCGAAACTTACACTGACATACAGGGTCGCTATCAAGTGCGTTGGATTCCCGAGCGCACGGTTTTAGGAACGCCTTACGATACCCTAGTGCCAGGATATAAGACCAATACGGTTAACACGCTGCGCTTGTGGAGTGCCAGAGCCAGTCAAGATTTTGATTTTCAAGTTTTTAACGCTGGGGACTACAATCGCGCCGTGGCGCAAAAGACTTTCTCGGAAAATATCTCGAAAGTTCTCTATCCCAACGATAATACGCCCCAAGGCAAGGAGCTACGCTTAGAACAGCAATATTTCTTTGTTTCCTGTTCCCTACAAGATATTATTCGTCTCTACTTACTAAATCACCATACCCTTGATTGTCTGCACGAAAAAGCAGCGATTCAGCTCAATGATACCCACCCCTCTATTGGCATTGCTGAGTTAATGCGTCTTCTGGTGGACGAACATCAGATGAATTGGGAGCGGGCGTGGCAGATTACCCAAAACACTTTTGCCTATACCAATCACACCCTAATGGCAGAAGCCTTAGAGCGTTGGTCGGTCAGTCTATTTGCCCGTCTTTTGCCCAGACATCTAGAAATTATTTATGAAATTAACCGTCGTTTTTTAGAGCGAGTCTGGTTGCAATATTCTGGCGATCGCACTAAGATTGCCCGTTTATCTCTCATTGAGGAGGGAGCAGAAAAACAAGTCCGCATGGCGCATTTAGCCTGTGTCGGCTCTCATGCAGTTAACGGAGTTTCTGCTCTGCACACAGAACTCTTAAAAAATGATGTTTTAAAAGATTTTTACGAGCTATGTCCCGAGAAGTTTAGCAATAAAACCAATGGAATTACTCCCCGTCGCTGGCTGTTATTGAGCAATCCCAAGCTAACCCTACTGATTACCCAAACCATTGGGAAGAATTGGATTAAGAATCTCGAAGAATTAAGACAGTTAGAAAAATTAGTGGATGATCGCAGTTTTTGCGATCGCTGGAAGCGGATTAAACAGGAAAACAAACAGGATTTGGCAGCTTATATTCAGCATCATCAGGGCATTGAGTTAGATGTCAATTCCCTATTTGATACCCAAGTCAAACGCATCCATGAGTACAAGCGTCAACTCCTTAATGTGTTGCACATCGTAACTTTATACAATCGCATCATTAGTAATCCCGATTTGGCACTTCAACCGCGTACCTTTATCTTTGGAGGTAAAGCAGCCCCAGGTTATTTTATGGCTAAATTGATTATTAAACTGATTAACTCCGTAGCAGAGATAATCAACCGCGATCCCCATGTGGGTGATCGCCTTAAAGTAGTCTTTCTGCCCAATTTCTCAGTAACTTTAGGAGAAAAAGTTTATCCCGCAGCCGATCTTTCCGAACAGATTTCTACTGCTGGTAAAGAGGCTTCTGGGACGGGCAATATGAAATTTGCCCTCAATGGAGCTTTAACCATAGGTACTCTCGACGGAGCTAATATTGAGATTCGCGAAGCTGTAGGAACTAAAAATTTCTTTCTGTGTGGTTTGACTGCGATAGAAGTAGCCAAACTTAAGAACCAGGGATATAACCCACGGGATTACTATAATAACAATACGGAACTGCAAGGAGTTATTAATCGCATTGCATCAGGATACTTCTCTCTTGATGAGCCTCAGCGATTTCAGCCAATTGTCGATTCGCTGTTGAATCGAGACGAATACTTGCTTTTGGCGGATTATCAATCTTATATCGATTGCCAAGAAAAAGTCAGTCAGGCTTATCAGGATCAAGAAAACTGGACTCGAATGTCGATTCTCAATGTAGCACGCATGGGTAAATTCTCTTCAGACCGAACCATCCGAGAATATTGTCAAGAAATTTGGCAAGTTAAGCCAGTCAAAGTTGAACTGGAAGGCATTAAGAATTAAGGGAGTTCGTAACCCTCTCCTGTAACTTCAAAGTGGTGGGAACCCGTGCAAACTTGTTGGACTACCATCTTATTTTGAGTCAGAGTTCCTGTTTTATCAGAACAAATAGTAGTTACCGAACGAGTACATTCACTAATTTCCTCTAGTGTTCATGAAACCTAGATTATCTGTTTTTGTTAGCGTTTCTACACTTATGGGTAAAGCATAGTCAAGGAGATAGTGCAATAATTTTCAATATCGGAGATCGCTTTTAGTTTAGAGACAACAAACAACTATAGCTCAAGTATGAAAGAGTTGCTGCAATTGGTTAATTATATTATTCCCATCGGAATAATTATGTTTTCTTTTAGCTTAGGTTTATTTTTTGAAAAACAAGGATTCAAAAGCCTTAAAAAAGTAATTAGGAGAACTGGTTGGCAAGGTGGAGATACAATAATCAAATCTCTACGAGGAATAGTTTGGCTCTGGTTCACAATAGCAGGAGTTTCCTTGGTCCTTACCAGTTTGCCAATTCGTCCTTCTTTTTTGAATATTATTCAAAAAGTTCTGTTAGTATTTTTTCTGGCTTCAGTCAATTTAGTTGCTTCACGACTAGCTATTGGCTTAATTCAGTTTTATAGCAGTAAAGGAGAAGAAAGCCCTCAGTTAACAACTTTATTTGAAAATCTAACAAGGATATTGATTTTTAGCCTGGGAATATTAATTATTATCCAGTCTATTGGTATTGCTATTACACCTCTCCTGACCGCCCTTGGTATTGGTGGTGTTTCTATTGGGTTAGCTCTACAAAGTACTTTTGCTAATTTGTTTTCTAGTGTTAATATTCTGACCGCCAAAAAACTTAGACCAGGAGACTATATTAAACTAAAAACAGGAGAAGAAGGTTATGTTCAAGATATTACTTGGAAGCATACTATTATTCAAGAAATTAATGAAAATTGGCTGGTAGTTCCTAATTCAAAAATAGTAAATAGCAGTTTTAGAAATTACAGTTTTCCTGAGAAAGAATTACTAATAACTATTGAGGTGGGAGTTAGTTATGATAGTGACTTAGAAAAGGTAGAAACAGTAACTCTAGAAATTGCTAGAGAAGTAATTCAAGAAGTAGCTGGGGGGGTTTGGGAATCTGAACCTTTTATCCGCTATCATCATTTTGATTACTTCCGAATTAATTTTACTGTTTACCTAAAAGTTCAAGAATTTTTTGATAGCTTACTGATCAAACATGAATTTATCAAAAGGCTTCATCAAAGATATCTAGATGAAGGCATAGAAATTCCTTCTTTTTTACCTTTAAATTATTCTTTAAAGAATACAGAGTCCTAATACCAATTTAATTTCAGTTTTGAGTTTTTATCTCATTTCAATTGACCAGTGCCAGGGATAGATCAGAGTTTTGTTCACGAAGTCAGAAATATGAAATCAGAAGTCAGAAGTTATACCATCTCCCTCAAGGGAGTTCTAAAGGATATATCCGAAGGTGTCCCACGGAATACACCTTCGGATAAGGATTCAAAAATTTATTAATATTCTTATTTTAATACTGAGTGAATCAAGAGGCTTTAAACCAACTTCGGGCTGTTTATTTGACCGAAGGGAATCCTTTAGGGCTGACTTCTGACTTGACGCGCCAGCTAATCCTTTAGGACTGACTTCTGACTTCAGCCCGAAGGGCGCGGTAAAGAGAAAGTAAAAATCGTCCCTCTACCTAATTCTGATTTCACTGTGATTGTTCCCTGATGGGCATTAATAATTTGCTGGCAAAGATATAGTCCCAAACCTTTACCTGATCTTCTATGATTTCCTTGATGATATCGTTGGAAAATAGTTTGTTGTTCTTGAGATGATATACCAATTCCTGTGTCTTGTATCTGAACTAATATTTCTGACTCATTTTGAAATAAGGATACTTTGATGCTTCCCCTGTCAGTAAACTTGATGGCATTACCAATTAGATTAGTAATAACTCGACGCAATTCTAAACGATCGCATTTTATTTCCTGTACATTAGATTTTAGATCTTTTTCTAATTTAATCCCTTTTTCAATTACCAGAGGTTCAAGTTCTGTAACCACTTCTTGAATTAACTGTTGAAGATCGCAGGGAATAAAACTCAGTATTTTTTGTCCTAACTCGTATTGATGAGTTTCTAATAGACTATTAAGCATCTCCAACATATTTTGATTGCTGTTAACAATATTGGTAATTGCTTCTTCTTGTTCGGTGGTGATATCTCCAAAAGCCTTTTGGTTGATTAAATTTAGCATACGGTTAGCTGCTACTAGGGGAGTACGTAAGTCATGAGTGAGGCAAGAAACAAAATTTTCTCTTTGATCAATGGTTTCTTTAAGACGCAACATGGAACGCACTCTAGCTTGTAATTCGTCAATTTGAAAGGGTTTACGAACGAATTCATCTGCCCCTGCGTTTAATCCTGCCACTAAACTAGACTCTTCTCTGGCAGTAACTAACAGTATGGGAATAAAGGGAATACTCTTATCTTGACGGATACGTCTAGTTACTTCGTAACCATCTATCCCAGGCATCATCACATCTAATAAAATCAGACTGGGAGGAGCTTGTTTAATTTGTTTTAATGCTGCTTCTCCACTATGTGCCAAGATAACTTGATGACCTTCTTGTTCTAAAGCTAACTGGACTAGTAAAAGATTATCGGGAATATCATCCACAGCGAGAATATAATTACCCTGAACAGTTTGTGTAACAGACATTATTAATAAAGTTTTTTTTATAGCCCATTTTAGATAATATTTATCTCTTCAGGCATCATACCTACGAGGTATTTCAACAGTAAAAGTGGTTCCCTGACCTAAGCTACTATCTAGGGAAATTTTGCCACCCATCATTTTGACTAAAGATTCAGTAATTGCCAAGCCTAAACCTGTTCCTGAGTGCTGACGAGTGAAACTTTGATCTACTTGACGAAAAGCCTCAAAGATTTTTACTTGATCTTCTGGTGCAATACCAATACCCGTATCAGTGATAGAAATTGCGATTTGAGTTTGATCTATTTCCCAGGCTTTTACTGTGATTAATCCTGATTCAGTAAACTTAATAGCATTGGAGAGTAAATTAACTATAATACGTTTAATAAAATTAGAATCTTGAATTAGAAATTTATCTTCTAGTTGGACTTCAGTAATTAAGTCCAGGTGTTTTTGAACTGCTAAAGACCGTAATTCTTCTACCGTTAATCTTACTAAATAATTAAGATCCAGTTGGTGAGGATTCACTTCCAGTTTTCCTGCTTCAATTTTAGAAAAATCTAGCATTTCATTAATCATTTCTAATAAATTTTTACTATTATTAAAAATGCGCTGAACTAGATTTTGTTGCTGCTCGGAAAGAGGGTCGGGATATTGACGTAACAATAGTTGAGAAAAACCCATAATTGCATTCATAGGAGTCCGCAATTCATGAGACATGGTCGCCAAAAACTCGGATTTGAGATTATAAGATTCTTGTAATTGAATATTTTGTAATTTTATTTGTTGTTGTTGCTTTTCTAATTCTTGATTTTTTAAGACTAGTAGCTGATTACTAGCACGAAGCCGTTGATTGGCTAGTTCTACTGCTTGTTCTGCTTTATGGATCCGAATTGCGTTGCTGATAGCTTTGGCTAAAATATTAGGTTCAATTTTACCTTTAGCTAAATAGTCTGATGCACCTGATTTCATTATTTCAACAGCAATTTCTTCATCTCCTTGTCCTGTCAAAACAATTATGGGTAAGTTTAAATCAAGAGCTTTTACGGCTATGATTAACTGCAAACCATCCATATTTGGTAAACCATAGTCAAGTAAGATTAGATCAAAACTGTTAATAAGACTATCTTTCCTGATTTTCAATTGAGCGATCGCTTCTTGACCATTCCGAGCTTCAGTTAACTGAGCAGGAAACTTGGCTTTTTTAAGGGCGCGTTTTACCATTAGGCGATCAACTTCATCATCATCAACTAGTAATATCGAAAACTGTTTTTCACTCATGATTAATTATTAATTGGCTAAGGCATCTCACACAGAGTCCAATACTTATTGAGAGTAATCATTACTTCAGCAAAATTAGTAAAAGTAACTGGTTTGAGAATGTAACCTGCAACATTTAGATTATAGGCTTCGATTCTATCTTTATCTTCATCAGAAGTAGTAAGGACAATTACAGGAGTTCGTTTTAAATTATCATCATTTCTGATTTCATTAAGGAACTCTATCCCATTCATTTTAGGCATATTAAGGTCTAATAAAATTAAACGTCTTTTTTCTGGGATTATTGATGATTGATTATTCTGAGAACGCAACATTTCCAAGGCTTCAATACCATTACCCGCTATGTATAAAGGATTGGTTATTTTATATTTTTTGAAGGCACGTTTGACGTTCATCACATCAACTTCGTCATCTTCTACTAGTAAAATATTAATTATTTTGTCATTCATAAGTCCTAAGTTATAAATTACTAATGAATATTTTTATTATCCTGGTTCACTAGATAAAAATGGGATAGTTAAGCTTAAATTTCTAATAGTTCGTTTTAATCGATAACTAGATCAAGATTAACCCTTTTTTACATATTAGGTATATGCTGAAAGTTAGAGATCTTCTCTTAATTTGCGCCAAGAAAAGGTAAAAGTAGCCCCTGCACCAACATTTGACTCAACTTTAACGGTACCCCCTTGGTTTTCTACAGCTTTTTTGACAATTGCCAAACCAATTCCTGTACTTTCTTTGACATCTCTAGCTTCTAAAGTTTGAAAAATGGTAAATATTTTCTCGTGGTATTGAGGAGCGATGCCTTTTCCGTTATCGCCGACACTAAACTCGTAGCAATCTGCTTGTTCTGTGACTGAGATAGTGATTCTTCCATTATTACAATCACTATGTTTAATGGCATTAGCAAGCAGATTACTGAATACTTGATTTAAGGGCGTAATCTCTGTAACTAGGGTAGGCATTTCGCCTATAGTCTCAATGACAAAGTTATCAGGAACATCTAAAGAATCTATAATCTCGGCAATAAGTTCTCCGACAACTACGGTTTGAGGTGCGGATTTTAATCTGCCTACACGAGAATAAGCTAGTAAGCCATTGATCAGATTTTCCAGACGATGAACCCTACTTCGCAAGAGATTCATGTTATATCTAGTATCATCATCTAACTTATCTTCTAAATCTTCCTCGATCCATTCCGAAAGATTGGCGATCGCTCTTAGAGGGGCTTTCAGGTCATGAGAAGTTACATAAGCAAACTGTTCCAGTTCCTGATTACTTTTTTTTAGTTGTTGGGTAGCTCCTAAGAGTAATTTATTAGCCTGTTCCAACTGTAGGGTGCGCTGTTGTACTCTTGCTTCTAATTCTTCATTTAATTGAGCTACGGCTTTTTCGGCTTGTTTGCGTTCGGTAATATCTCTCATTGTTGCGATCGCACCTATTTTTTCCCCATTACTGTTAAGAATCGGATCGCCGTTTGCTAGTAAAGTGCGTGGTTTTCCTTGTTTGGGAATAATCATCATTTCTACATCCCTAACAGATTCCCCTTGAAGAGCGCGAAATAGGGGAATATCTTCTTTAGACATCATGGTCTTACCATCGCTGAGGTAAAGGTCATAATATTCTGCCCATTGCTCCGCAGGTATAGCTTGTCGAGGCAGTCCGTGAAATTCTCTGGTAGCCTTATTAAAGACAGTTAATGACCCATTGCGATCGCAGGACACAATACCATCTGATAGATTATCTAATAACTTTTCCAAAAAATTATTTTTTTTATCTAGTTCCAGTTCCATAGTTTTACGTTTTGTAATATCTAAACTGGTACCAACTATGCGATAGATTTTTCCTGTTTGGTCTTCAACAGGATTCAGAGTAGTTAGCCACCACCGATCTTTGCCCTGAAAGGGTAAGTATTCTTCATAAGTAATAGTTGCTTTTAAGTCGAGGCATTTTTGATAATTCTGTTCAACTTTTGCTGCCATTTCAGGGGACAATATTTCTATTGGAGTTTTATTTAGAACATCTTTAATACCAGTTAATCTTGTGGCAGCAGGATTAAATCCTTGGTAGTAAAATTCACCGTTGTTTCCCACATCAATTACAAAAATTGCTTCCCTAACATTGTTGTAAATCAGGCGCAAAAACTCTTCTTGCTGGCGCATACTTGCTTCTTTTTGTTCGAGTTCACTAATTTTATCTTTCAGTTGTTGATTAATATTATTCATTTGCCTATCCTACTCAACTTGATTACTTTAACAACTTACCCGTGGATTCTAATAATGGCAAAAACGAGCAAGTTTTAGAAATTTAATTTTAATATAATTTATTGGACTTTTAATGATCAATCCAAAGCACGAGATCGCATAATTATGTCAAAAATAAACACACCAGAAAATCTGATTACTGAAGTAGTAAATACTATAGGTTATTTAACAAAAAATGCAACTATTGAAAGTCAAAAAATATTAAGTGAATAGGCAAGAGTCCACAATACATCTCTAGATATAGATCAATTACTCCAAGAGACAGACAAATAAATAGATTGATTGCCGTAGCATATGAAAAAGAAATAGCTTCTGTATCTAAAGTTCTCAATGTTTGCACTAACTCAAAATACTTCTCGTCAAAAAGACATTGCTGAAGTACTCTTTCGTAATGGTTGGGACTATATGCGAGGTTTAATAACTGGCGGAAAACCAGATCAACCCCGTTTGCCTTCCCCTACTGTTCTATGTAATATTTTGATCGAATTAGGTCCTGTCTATGTCAAATTAGGTCAACTTCTATCCACCCGTCCTGATATCTTATCAGCGAAATATATAGATGCACTAACAGATTTACAAGCTAATGTGCCACCTGTAGAATGGAGTGAAATTGAACATCTGATTGAGCAAGAATTAGGTCAAGCGATCCCTAACGTCTTCAGTAATATTGAGCAAAAAGCGATTGCAGCAGGATCAATTGGTCAAGTTCATCGTGCTACTCTCAGAAATGGACAACAACGAGTCGCTCTCAAAGTCCAGCGTCCAGGAATAGACGTAACCGTAGCCCAGGATATTGGTTTAATTAAAAACTTAGCAGAATTGGTTGCTCTAACTGATTTTGGTAAAGACTTTGATATCGTTGCCTTAGCAGAAGAATTTACCAACGCCTTGCAAGCAGAATTAGATTTTACAGCAGAAGCCAGATATACAGAGACACTAAGGCAGAATTTGCAGCAGAGTCCTTGGTATAATCCAGAGCAAATCGTTGTACCTCAAGTACATTGGCAAGCCACAACAGGGAAGATTCTCACTTTACAATGGCTAGAAGGCAAACCAATTTTAGAGGCTGAATTACCATCGCCAAACCAAGCGCAAAAAAGAAGAGAGACTACAACTTTACTATTTCGAGTTTTTTTTCAACAAATCTATATTGATGGCTTTTTTCATGCCGATCCTCATCCAGGAAATATTTTTTATCTAGAAGATGGACGTATTGCTCTTTTAGACTGCGGTATGGTGGGAAAATTAGACCCCCGTACCCAGCAAATCCTAACAGAGATGCTACTGGCTGTAGTGGATCTAGATGCTCAAAGATGTAGTCAGTTGACTTTAGAGTTGGCAGAGTCAGGACAGCCTATGAGTTTAGACCGTCTAACTAACGACTACGATAGAATGTTGCGGAAGTATTTTAATTTGAGCCTTTCTGAACTCAATTTTAGTGAAGTATTTTACGAAATTCTGCAAGTATCCAGGGATAACAAGCTACGACTGCCCAGTAATATGGGTTTGTATGCGAAAACCCTAGCCAATTTAGAGGGAGTTGCTCGTGGTTTTGATCCTGAAGTTAATCTTCTCAATCAAATTAAGCCTTTGATGGCGGAATTATTTCGTCGGCAACTTTTGGGAGATAGTCCCCTAGAAACGGCTTTACGCACTGCTCTTGACCTCAAAAGTCTCTATTTGCGATCGCCAAGACAAGTAGAATTATTCTTAGATCGACTTACCTCAGAAACCCTGAAATGGAATATAAGTCTTCGGGATTTTGATTTACTGAGATTAGGTATCGATGATTCAGCCAACAGATTATCTTTCAGTATTATAGTTGGCTCCTTAATTATGGGGGCTGCCATTATTTCCAGTAGCGAAACCAGCAACCAATTTTCCCTAATCAGTAATATTCTGTTTACTGCTGCTAGCGTTTTGGGACTGTGGCTAGTGGTTAGTATTTTGCGCTCAGGAAGATTAAAACAATAGACCTCTTAAGGAAATAATTTTCCATGTCAAAAGTTAATCAAAAAAATTTTAATCATTAATGAATAATCAACGACAAATCAAACCTACTTTGTGGCAAAAAATAATTGCCCTAGTGGCAGTAATTAATTTACTATTAGTTTTTTTTAATCTCAGTTATTTACCTCTAAGAGATATTTACCTGCGCTATCTACCTTTACTGGTAAAAGTTTACGATCCTGTCAAAGGAGTTGAACCCCATCCAGAAACAGAAGCCTATTTAGCCACAGTACAACAATTCAAGCAAAATGTAGCTCAAGAAGGCTTACAAGCAACTTCAACCCAAGCCAGTCTGGGATCTCTGCAACAACAGAGTACAACCTTGATTGCAGAGAATCCCTTTTTAGCTGCTAATAAATTGGGGACTTTTGCCAAACTTAAGCGGAGAATGCAGTACCAAACTCAAACATCCTCAGCCCAAAAAGCTTTTAGTCAATTTTGGACTCCAGAATATTTATCTCAAGTACAACCCACCGTTGCTCTAGATTTTTTTGAAGCTAAAATTGAACCTTTGCTTCAAACTAACTACTATCGACAAATTGATGAAAATGGCTTGTATGTCGATAACTTTTGGCAAATCGATCTAATTTTTGTGATTTTTTTTGGTGCTGAATATCTGGCTCGTACCTTTTGGATTGCCAGAAATAGAGCTGATTTAGATTGGGGGGATGCCATGTTACGTCATTGGTATGATGCTCTAATGTTACTTCCTACTTGGCGTTGGCTCAGGACTATTCCCGTCACAGTAAGACTGCACAAATCAAATTTAGTGAATATGGAAAGGGTTTTAGCCCAAATTACCCATGAACCTGCTGCTTACTTATCCAATCGCGCCTCGATGTTTCTCATTGTGCAATTACTTAATCAAAGTCAGGAAGCCATCGAAGATGGGAGTGCTGCGAAATTACTCCTAGAATCTTCCCCAGGAATTACCGTAGGAGAGGAAGATAAGATAAATGCTATTATCGACCGTCTAATCCGCTTAACAATATATAAAGTTTTACCAGAAGTTAAACCAGATGTAGAAGCTTTATTACGCCACAGTCTTAGTGGTGCTTTAAAAGAATCTGATGTCTATCAAGCTTTTAAGAAAATTCCAGGATTTACCAATTTACCTCAAGATGTTACCGAACAACTAACAGACTATCTCGCTGAAGCTACTTATAATGTTTTAGTGAATTCCTACACTGATGAAAAAGGAAAAGTTATGTTTGATCGCTTGAGCGACAATTTTACCCAACATCTGCGCCAGCAACTACAAAATCAAACTACCCAAACCGAAATTCAATCCTTGTTATCAGACCTGTTAGAAGAGTGGAAACTAAACTATATTAAAGGTTCAAGTCAACGTGACCCTGAAGAAACTCTAGCAGAAGCTAATAAGATTCGAGCAAAAATTACCTCTCCATAAAGCCAAAGGTAGTCATATTTATCTTGATCAAATAATAATTCTTTTGTTTTCTCTGGTTATTTTCCAATTCAAGCGATCGCTATGTATAGCATATTTAAAGTGATTTGGTATTAGTAGTTAATTTTAGATTGGCACGAGTTATTTTTCCTTTTGTGAAGATAGTTATATAATTGTTAACATCTTTACACTAAGTTTGAAAAAACCATCGTCCAACGCTATGACTAAATCCACTATTAGGTTGTCCCTTGTCTTGTTAGAAATAATAGTGGCTCTAGGTTTGAGAGTTGGGCTCGCCAATTTCGGTCTGGGTACTGTGGCTGGGATTTTCGGCGGGATGGGTGCAGGGGTAATAGTGGTTAAAAGTTATCAAACTCTTAGCCAACAAAACCTTAAACCCAATCAAACTGGTCGCAAATTTGGACAAGCAATGGTAGGTTTATCTATCGGTTTTGCGATCGCCGATAGTAATTTAATGGCAGCTTCTTCGCGCTTACCACTATTTATTTTTCTCACTGTATTTATGCTACTTTGTGGCAGTGGGATCGGCTATTTTTATTCTCGCATCAGTCACACCAGCCTCCTCAATGCCATGTTAGCTACAGTACCTGGGGGAGTAGCAACGATGTCAGGTATTGCAGCCGAATATAATCGCAATGTTTCTTTAGTAGCAATGGTGCAGACTTTGCGGATCACTAGTGTAATTTTAATTATTCCCTTAATTGCTGGTCTATCCGATGTTGCTGTAGAGAAATCAGCTTTTTCTAGGAATGATTATTTAGTTAATCACGAACCAATTTATGTAATTCTCTTAATCTTAGCAATTATTGCAGCTTGGTTAGGCGTAAAAATAGCCAGTAAATTACATATTCCTGCTGCTTCTTTTTTTGGCACTTTAATCGCAGGAATAGCTTTCAATTATGGTCTATCTCATATTTATTTTCTAAGCAATATTAATTTTACTCTACCTCAAAGTATTAGTTTATTTGGTCAAATACTATTAGGAATTACCGTTGGAGAAGCTTGGAGTAATTCTTGCGGTATTAATATTAATCAAAAAAATGTTATTTATGCTTTCGTTTCTGTGGCAATGACCATCGGAAGTGGATTTATTGCTGCAACTCTTGCCACCTGGTTGACTAGTTGGGATTGGTTAACTTGTATGCTAGTAACAGCGCCAGGGGGTTCGACAGAAATGATTTTAGTGGCTCTAGCATTAGACCACAATCCAGAAATTGTTACCGTGGCTCATTCTGTGCGTCTGATGGCTCTTAATCTATCTTTACCCCTGTGGCTATTTCTGTTTCGGTATTGGGAAAAGAGGGGCTTGCACCAAATATTGAGGAAGCATTAGTTAATCCAACATTTGCTCTAGCTCAATCACCGATTCTAAGACTAGACACGCTTATTTATCGGTTTGTGATTGGTTTTTCGGTATTATTTGACTTCCTCTCCCCCGTTCGCTTCGCTAAACGAGGGAGATTCCTAAAACAAACCTAATTGTTTATAGGTGGTTAACGGTTCACTGGGACGAGCTACTGAAGTAGTCTTACAGTCCCTCCCACATTCGTTTATAGTCTCAGATAGCCCACCCGCGACTTTGATGTTTTTGGCAGCACAAATATCTCTATCATGGTGTGTTCCACAATTTAGACAAGTCCATTCGCGAACATTTAACTCTTTTTTTCCACCATTAAAACCGCAATTACTACATTTTTGAGAAGTAGCTTCCCATCTATTGATTACAACTAAATGTCGATTGTATTTATCGCATTTTGCTGTTAGTAATTGCCTAAAAGAATACCAACCAGCATCACTAATAGCTCTTGATAGCTTACGGTTTTTTACTAATCCACTGACGTTTAAATCTTCAATCGCTAGTGCTTGGTTTTCACGAACTAAGCGGGTTGTTAATTTATGTAGAAAATCAGTTCTGGAGTCCTTTATTTTAGCGTGCAATTTAGCTAATTTGAGTTTTGCATTTTGTCTCCTTTTAGACCCTTTTTTGCATCTTGATAGTTTTTTGTTAGCTTTTTTAATACGATTAAGTAGCTTTTTGTGGTATCTTGGATTTTCGATTTTTTCTCCATCACTGAAAATAGCAAAGTGAGTTAAACCCAGATCGATACCTATTGATTTAGTCGCGTTTAATGAGGTTTCGTGCTGAAGTATTTCAACTACAAAAGAAGCAAAATATCTATTAGCCGTATCTTTGATAACAGTTACGCTTGTTGGTGGTGAAGGTAGCTGACGAGTTACCACCATTCTTATATGCCCTATTTTCGCAAGTTTTACTGATTCGCTGTGTACAGAAAAACCACCAATTCTATATCTAGCTGTTTGCCTAGAATGTTTAGATTTAAACTTGGGTTCTCCTACCTTTTTACCTTTACGCTTACCTTTTAAACTATTTAAAAAGTTACTATAAGCTTGTTTTAAATCTCTAAAAGATTGCTGTAAGGGTATATTACTAACTTCAGCTAACCAATGCCTCTCTTCAGTTTTTTTAGCTTGAGTAATTACTCGTTTATCAACATCTTTAGTTTTTATACCCTCCTTTTTATAAATAGCTAAAGCATCGTTCCAAACAGTTCGATTACATCCAAATTGTTTGGCCAATTGAATGCGTTGATTAATGTTAGGATAAATTCGATACTTAAACCTTGCTTTCATGCTTTCTATTTTATAGCAATTGAAAGCTTTGTTATATAAAGATATGTAGTCTAAAACTTATCTAAAAAGTCCCCTGAAAGGGCGAGGCTTGAAACCCAATTTTATCGGTCAAAATCCAGTACAGTAAAAGGTAAGACTTTTGCACCGACTTAGTAGGTCTCAAGCACTACAGTTTTCCTTGACATAGCCAAAGGAGCAATATCATGACACTATCTGATGATCTACAAATAGAAAATGACTGGCTGGAGGCTGAACTCCAAGATACCCTGGATGAAGATTATGAGCTGGAGCTGGAAGATGCCTTACTCTCCTTAGAAATCAAGAAAATCTATCAAGATAAGCATCACGATACCCTGCCTCGAAAGGAGTACTTTTTGAATCTGCTCAAGTTGCAGGCAGAGCTAATCAAGTTACATGACTGGGTTCAACACACCCAAGCCAAGGTTGCCGTCATTTTCGAGGGACGAGACTCAGCGGGCAAAGGTGGAGTGATTAAACGAATTACCCAGCGTTTGAATCCTCGTGTTTGTCGTGTTGTGGCTTTACCGAAGCCCACGGAGCGGGAACAAACCCAGTGGTATTTTCAGCGATATGTTCCACACCTTCCCTCTGGTGGAGAAATGGTTTTATTTGATCGCTCTTGGTATAACCGCGCTGGAGTAGAGCGTGTCATGGGCTTTGCCACTCCTGAGCAAGTAGAAGATTTTTTCCGTGATGTCACTGAATTTGAAAGGATGATCGTTCGCTCTGGGGTCATCCTGATTAAGTATTGGTTCTCCATTACAGATAACGAGCAGCAACTGCGCTTCTTGATGCGGATTCATGATCCGCTCAAACAGTGGAAATTAAGCCCGATGGATTTACAGTCTAGGGTTCGCTGGGAAGACTACACTGTAGCCAAAGAAGAGATGTTTGCCCGAACCAATATTCCTGAAGCTCCATGGTGGGTTGTGCCAGCCAATGATAAGAAGCGAGCACGTCTCAACTGCATTCAGCATCTGCTATCCCAGATTCCATACAGTGGAGTAGCTCATGAAACAATCCAACTTCCAAAACGGGTGTTCAATACAGCCTATGAGCGTCAGACATTGCCGAAAGAGCTATATATTCCCCAGGTCTTTTAGTCGCTCTTTAAGAGTTAGAAAACCCAATTACTACTAAAGCAACTGGGTTTGACTATTAATCTATATGACTAGATTGTGTTTAGTTAATCCTTAGGGAAAAAATTAGCTATTAGCTTCACCGAGATTAACTTTTACCACTTTATTTTTTTCCTCTTCAGATTTAGGTAAGGTGAGATTGAGAATACCGTTTTTATATTCAGCAGTAACATTGGTATTTTGAATCCG
>JASJDB010000061.1 GCA_030065315.1 Xenococcaceae cyanobacterium MO_167.B52
CTCTAAAAGACGAAAGAAACAAAAAACTCTAATTAACTACATTTTATCAAATATTTAGCTCTGATTTTTGGCTCTACCGAACCTGTCATGTAAAACTGTTAGAAACTAGACCTTGAAAGTCTTGCACAGCAAGACTTTGAGTTCTTGATAGTTTAATTTTATATATTTTTTCCTACATCCTTCTACAGGTAAGGCTTTGACGGAAATTCAACACAGTAAGTTCGGTAGAGCCGAACTTACATTACCACCAACATGGGCTAATACTAAATCCGATTTTAAAAACCAGTGTATAATGCAGAGAAAATTAAAAATCTGAATCGATGCCAAGAAAAGCTTATTTAGCAGAAAATTATAGCTCAGAAGAACTCAAAAAAAAATATCTAAAAAGTAAAGATTCAGTAGAGTCACTCGTGATGGCATTTACTCTGGAAAATCTCTTTAGGATGGACGCTCAAGAATAGCGCGATCGCACAGCGCCTGCTTCGCAGACCACGCAGTGCCAGCTTCGGTGCGGTTCGTTCTCAGTGAAAATGGAAAATCCATATAAGCTGGGGCATCTAGAACAACTAGATGACAACTGTCCGATTGATGAGAGTGTAAGTCTCTCCTCTTAAACTCTAAAGAGACTCCCAATCTGACCCCACTGACCAGACTCGGAATTCTGGAGGGTGAAGCGGGTAACAGGGCGTAATCAGAGCGTAATTGCAGCGCACACTGACGCTAATGGGGAGTTCCCAAGGTAAAACAGAATCTAGAAAAGCAACCTAGCCACAGGAGGATGCAATCTCTAAGGGTTCTACACCCTAATCTTACCTCACCTGAGTTAACGTCCCGCCAAGCTATCGAAGCGGTATTGGCTAGAGTATGGGATTCAGAGTGGTTGAAGTGATTCTACCTAAAGGAACAAAAGAATCAATCGGACGGAACGAATAAAAACAAGCTTAGGGTCTATGAATAGGTCGTATTCATGGTAGACCAGACGAGAGGATTAAATCCCTAAGCTTGGGTAGGACAAGGCGTAACTGCCTTGAGGAACTCAGAATATACAAACCAGAAGAGAGCATGATTAGACACATTGAAAAACTCAATAGTGAATCGTGGATGAACCTTCCCTGGAAGCAATTTCGGAGAAGCCTATTCCGCCTACAAAGGAGAGTATACAAAGCAGTTAGGGCAGGAGATAAGCGGAAAGCAAAGTCATTGCAAAAA
This sequence comes from Xenococcaceae cyanobacterium MO_167.B52, assembly GCA_030065315.1. Classification (GTDB taxonomy): domain Bacteria; phylum Cyanobacteriota; class Cyanobacteriia; order Cyanobacteriales; family Xenococcaceae; genus JASJCP01. Next base: position 1,210 of record JASJDB010000061.1, read on the forward strand.
CTGATTCTAAAGTCTCAAGCAGCAAGATTCCTGGCTATACGTCAAGTAACGCAGCTAAATAAAGGCAAGAAAACGGCTGGAATAGATGGAAAACTAGCCCTTACATTTAAGGAACGGTTTGAACTCGAAGAAACTCTAAGGTTAACCGTTAATAACTGGAAACATCAAGGATTACGGCAAATACCAATCCCCAAAAAGGATGGAACCAAACGTATTCTCAAAGTTCCCACTATTAGCGACAGAGCATGGCAAGCAATTGCCAAATTTGCCTTAGAACCAGCTCACGAAGCAACATTTCACTCTCGAAGCTACGGATTCAGAACAGGACGCTCGGCACACGATGCCCAAAAAGTGCTGTTCAATAACCTACGCTCTCAATCTAACGGTATTCAAAAGCGAATTATCGAATTAGATATTAAGAAATGCTTCGATAGAATAAGCCACAAATCTATTATGGAAAATCTCATCGCCCCTAAGCGGTTAAAGCTTGGCATCTTTAGATGTCTCAAAGCGGGAATCAATGTAGACTTTCCAGAACAAGGAACACCCCAGGGTGGCGTGGCAAGCCCACTCTTAGCCAACATAGCTCTCAACGGAATAGAGGAAATACATAATTCAATCCGCTATGCAGATGATATGTTATTTATCCTTAAACCAAAAGACAATGCTAACGCAATACTTGATGAAGTGAAAGAATTCCTAGCTGCAAGAGGCATGGAAATCAGTGAACAAAAGACTAAGCTAACCACAACGACAGATGGATTTGATTTCCTGGGCTGGAACTTTAAAGTCCAGAAAAACGGAAAGTTTAGAAGCCGTCCTTCAGAGGATAACTATAAGGCATTCCGTAAGAAAGTAAAATCTATCATCAACTGCTCGAATTATGGAGCAATGGTCAAAGCTAATAAATTAGCTCCCATTGTAAGAGGTTGGAGAAATTACCATCGCTACTGCAAAATGGATGGAGCTCAAAATAGTCTCTACTTCATACAAAGAAGAGCGAAAAAGGTATTTAACAAGGAAAGGAAACAGAACCGATATACTATTAAGAAATTAATAGATAAATCATTCCCATCCGTTTCTTACTCCGAAAATAGATTTGTCAATGTCAGAAGAGATAACTCACCATAGGACGGAGACTTAGCCTATTGGAGTAAGCGTAAAAGCAAACTCTATGACGGATACACCTCTGTTGCCCTACAAAGGCAAAACCATTCATGTGCAGCCTGCGGACTTAAATTCACAAGCCAAGAAAAAATACACCTACATCACGTAGATGGAAATCATGATAATTGGAAACGGGAAAATCTTGTAGCAATACATCAATCCTGCCACCAATATCAGCACATGAGCAAAAGCAAAAGCGCGCGAGTTTCGAGAGCCGAGTGCAGTGAAAACGGCACGCTCGGATCAAACAGAGAGGTGCGGGGTCTTAATAGCCCCCATCGACTCTAACCGAGATCGCACCCCCCTGATGCTGAAATAAAGCCCCTATCTACTGCGATGGCTCTATTCCTCATCAATCCTTGTTTTCACCAACTTAGGTCGCTCTCACTGTTTTGGTTCGCTCGCCTATTGATTTTGGTCTGAATGGCAGTAATCGCTATTGTATTAATAATATCTTCTACCGTACAGCCTCGACTGAGATCATTAACGGGTTTATTCAAACCTTGAACAATAGGACCAATAGCCAGTGCGCCTGTTTCTCTTTGCACAGCTTTGTAGGTATTGTTACCTGTGTTGAGATCAGGAAAAATTAAAACCGAAGCTTTTCCTGCAACCTCAGAACTGGGCATTTTTTGCCCACCAACGGTTAAATCTACCGCAGCATCATACTGAATTGGTCCTTCTATTTTGAGATCAGGTCGCTGTTTTCGAGCGATCGCAGTAGCGTTTCTGACTTTTTCAACTTCTGCGCCTTGACCTGAACTATCAGAAGAATAGGATAAGAGTGCAACTTTGGGTTCAATGCCAAAGGCTCTAGCTGTATCAGCGGAAGCGAGGGCAATTTGCGCTAATTGTTCCGCATTAGGATTGGGATTAATGGCACAATCTCCATAAACTAAGACCCGATCTTCGAGACACATAAAAAAGACTGAAGAAACTAACTCATAACCTGGTTTGGTTTTAATCAATTGTAGAGCTGGTCTCAAAGTATCAGCGGTAGTATGTACTGCACCTGATACCATCCCGTCTGCGTCTCCAGAATAGACCATCATCGTGCCAAAGTAAGAAACATCAAGCAGATATTCCCTCACCATATCAGGAGTTGCCCCTTTGTGTTTTCTGAGTTCATAGAATTGTTCAGCGTAAAATTCGACTTTATTTGAGGTGGCAGGATCAATAATCTCTAGTTGATTAGTATTTAGATAGATGCCATTTTGTTTGATTGTTTGTTCAATTTTTTCTGGCTTACCCAAAAGAGTTATTTTGACGATCTCTCGTTCTAAGAGAAAAGCTGCTGCTTGCAGAATTCTGAGTTCTGTGCCTTCTGGAAGTACAATATGTGATTTGTAGGACTTAGCCTGCTGTAACAAATTGTAAGTAAACATCTTGGGAGTAGTCCCCTTGGCTTTAATCGTGGCAATTTGCTGCTCTAATTGACTTAAATCAACGTAATTATCAAAAAGATGGATGCTCAAAGTAACTTTCTCACGGTCACATATTGCTAAACTTTGGGGTTCCTCTCTACTAATTAAAGAAGTATGAACTTGTCTAAGTAACTCAGAGGTTTCGTAAGTGTCTGTAGAAACAGAGAGAATCGGGAGGGGATTGTAAAGACCGTCAATCAGTTTTGTTATTGCTGGTTCTGGTTGTAAATCTCCTGAAAGTAAAATTCCCGATAAATGAGGATAATTGACTGATTGATGAGCTTGTAGCAAGCCTACAATTAGATCACTGCGATCGCCAGAAGTGATTACTAAACTATTTTCTTTGAGTCTGGGAATAGCGTGTTCTAAACGCATAGCAGCAATTACATAATCAAGTACTAAGTTATCTAGTTTCTCTTGTCCGTAAAGCACTTCAGCTTGAAGTTGTTGAGCAATTTCTTGAATTCTCGGACTGATTAATTTTGGTTGATAGGGAAGAACAGCTAGTAGATTAATTGTCTTACTAAATTCATTTTTTAAGGCAATAAGTAGTTGTGAAACAACTTCAGAATTAGCTTTATTAAGAACTATACCTATAACCTGACATTCCCTAGCTAGATAAGATTCAAAAGACATCTTAACAGGAGCAATTGCTTCACTGATGCTTCGGTGATCAGCATTACCTACAATGAGAATAGGACAACCTAAATTTTTGGCAATTTCTGTATTTAGATCAAATTCAAAAGCTGACACTTGCCCTAAATAATCAGAACCTTCACATAAAATAAAGTCATAATTTTGCTCTAAACTCTTATATTTATCAAAAATTTTGTCTAAAATCTTATTGTAATTATTGCGATTAATTAGCTGCTGAACTTCCTCTACGTATAAACCAAAAGCTTGCTCGTATTCTTGGTTTAAGGAAAAATAACTCAAAATTAAACTAATATCTTCATCTGGCTGATTCAAAGGTTGTCTTCTAATTACTGGTCGAAAAAAAGCGATTTTGTTGGTTTTTCTGAGGATCAACTCGATAATACCTAGAGAAATTAAGGCTTTTCCGCTTCCTGCTTCAGTGGTACTAATATAAAGAGAACTTGTCATGAAGAATTAGGATAAGTAGTAGGTGTAATTGAATATAAAATAGCTGTGACAGGTAAGCTAAAACGCATTTAAAATGCGTTTTAGCAAGTCAGAAGTCAGAAGTCAGAAGTCAGAAGGGATATAGATTACAGCTTTTTCTTTTGATTTCATAATACCCAATTTAAATGGGAAATAGCTTATTAGGTGTTAGGTATTAGGTGTTAGGTATTAGGTATTAGGTGTTAGGTGTTAGGTGTTAGGTGTTAGCCCTAAAGGATTCGCTTCGAGACCATAGGGAATCCTTTAGGGCATCGTGTTAGGGAAAATTAACTACTCAGGTTTTATAAATAATTTTACCTAGGTACTTAGTATGGTTAGTTATAAGTTATTAGTAGTTAAGTTATGAGCTAGTGCTATATTTGGGATTCTAAGCTCCGCTTTAATTGATAATTTTTTAATCTTTTAGCAACTTTGTTGGATAACAACACACAACCAATGATATTGGGCACAGCCATAGCTAATAACATCATGTCACTAAATTCTACTACTACTCCCAGTTTGACTACGGCTCCCACAAAAATACAGATTAAAAAGACAATTTTATAAATAAAAGTATTTTTGTCACCAAATAAATAAACCCAGGATTTTTCACCGTAGTAACTCCACGCCACAGTAGTAGAAAAACCAAATAAGAAAATAACAATTGCTAAGACATAAGGAAACCAACTAAGTACCTGAGAAAAAGCTAAAGCAGTTAATTCTGAACCATTAATATCTGAGGGAATATTAGCTCCATAAGTCCCAGTTAAAATTATTACTAAAGCAGTAAGATTACAAATCACAATAGTATCAATAAAAGGCTCCAACATAGATACTAAACCTTCTTGTATTGGCTCTTGGGTTTTAGCAGCGGAATGTGCGATCGCAGCAGTCCCCATACCGGCACCATTAGAGAAAGCACTACGCCGAATTGCGAGTATTAATAACCCCACTAATCCTCCTTCCATAGCATCAGCAGAAAAAGCTGATTGACAGATATTTATAATTGCATTTGGTACTTGAGTAATTTGGCTAGCAATCACCCACAAACAAGCAATTAAATAGATTCCAATCATCAAAGGAACTAACTTACTAGTAACAACACCAATACGATTAATTCCTCCAATAATTACTAAACCCACTAACAGGGCAACAGTTATACCAAAGACCCAATTATAACTTTCTATACTAGGAAACAAAGTAGTTAAAGCAGCAAAAGATTGGTTAACTTGAAACATATTTCCGCCACCAAAAGAAGCACCAATACAAAATAAAGCAAAGATAACTCCTAGTAGCTTCCCCAATCCAGTAAACCCTAAATCAGCTAAACCTTTTTCTAGGTAATACATAGGACCCCCCGCTACTGTACCATCAGGGTTAACTTGGCGGTATTGTTGTCCCAGAGTACATTCAATAAACTTACTCGACATCCCCAAGAAAGCAGCTACACTCATCCAAAAAACCGAGCCTGCTCCCCCCACTTGAATTGCGATCGCAACTCCTGCAATATTACCTAATCCTACTGTACCTGATAAAGCAGTAGCCAAAGCCTGAAAAGAAGATACTTCACCTTCTCCATCGCTTTCATATTTTCCTGTAGCAATATCTATAGCGTCTTTTAAGCCTCGTAGACTAATAAAACCATATCTGAGAGTAAAAAAGATTCCTCCCCCGATCATCCAGAGAATAATTAAAGGTATTCCCCCGATGGAGAAGAATAAAACAATTTCCAAGGTGGCAACTATTTGAGCAAATACTATATCGATCTGGTTTAACAAGGGTAAATATTTAGAAATGCTTACGACTATGAATATATCTTAAGCAATATATCAATCATTTAACATTTCACATTTAGCATTTATCATTTTCAATGAAGCGTCAAAATTAAGTAATCGTATATATAGACGTAACTTTTTCAGAATTTTGTTGGTAAGAACATTTCTTTTTTAGAACATAGATAATAGAAATGTTTTAGAAGCTACATGATCTAACTATCTACTGTAATATTTTGAATTAAAATGAATTCATCACCAGCAAACAGCCAACAAGTTACAGCAGTAATTTCCCATTACATTCGCCCTGGTCGAGAATCGGGTTATGAAGCTTGGTTAGAAGGGATTTCCCAAACAGCAAGAGAGTTTGAAGGGCATAATGGAGTTACTATCCTTAGACCCCAAGCAGGTTTGAGAAGTGAATATGTCATAATTCTGCGGTTTGATCAATATCGTAACCTCTGTCGCTGGATGAAATCAAAAGAACGCCAGGAGTGGATCGAGCGAGCTAAACCTTTAACGGAAAAACCAGAAAATGTGCAATTTCTCACTGGACTAGAGGCTTTGGTTTCTTTACCCAATACTATTACTACTCCCCCCAAACATAAGACCGCTTTTGTTACTTGGATTGGAGTTTTTGTTTGTGTTTCAACTTTGGGTTATTTTTTAGCACCTTATTTATTAGGCTTACCTTATTTATTGCGTCAAGCCATTATGACGGGATTGGTAGTAGTTTTATTGGCTTATGTGGTGATGCCAAGGTTAACTCGTTTGTTTCATGGCTGGTTGCACCAAAGATAAAATCGAGCATTACCATGCTAAACAACTAAACTTACTTCTACATATCCAACTTTACAGAAGTTAATAATCACAACATCGTATCCTGATCCTTCTAGCGATGAAGCAGCAACTCATGTCATTTCCTTTTAAGTTTGCCAGAGATGACTGATGGGGAGACCAGGAGGACAAGGGAGAATTAATGTGCAGCATATCTAAAGTGATTTGATATCATGTCATTTCCCTGGCAAGCAAAACCACGAATGCTCTGGTGTTTAAAAAGCTAGTTGAGAATGAAATAGCCCTGATAATCTTGGTCTTGAAACTGTATGAACTAATTAATCAAAAATATGACTTAAAAAATTCTTACTTTAAATTTTTCATTATCATAATCAATGTTGGTTAAAAAGAGTCTTTTTCCTGTTAAATTATGATGATATTGTAACAAGTTCAGTATTTTTGCATTAGGTAATCTTTCTTTAAAATATTTAGCTGCACTATTATCTTTGATGTTTTGAACAATTATTTTTCCTAGATAATGACGTAAAAAGAATTGCTGTTGTGAATTAAGATAATGCTCAAGTAAATATGCCATCGTGCTTAAATAGTCATCCTTACATTTAGATGAAGGATAATCATTTAAGTAAATATTTAGAGCTTTTAATTTTGAAATTATAATAGAGAAATTTTGGCTATTAGTAAGAAAATTAAGGGAATCTTGTTCAATTTGATTGATATTAGTCATCATAATAGTCATAATCTAAAAACCTTTTTATTGTCAAATCTTTAAATTGGTATAAATTGAGATTGAGAACTTCTTAATCAACAGGACATATTCCTGGTATTTAATTTACAAAATTTGTTTTATCGTTTAATTAGATTCTGACATAATTTTACGTAATAATTATTTAGATTAGATGAAAAAATTAGAATAAACTATATTTTTTTGATGAATTAATCAGAAAAATGAGTAAGTATTTTACTCTTTAATCATGTATTTTTTCTCGATAAGTATTTTTTTACCAGAAAATACCTAAATATTTTGATTGATGTAGGAAATGTTAGCTGTAGCTGAAATAGAATTCTTAGTCTAAGTTGAGAAATTGTTATAAATTATTTTAAGTAAATTTATCTGTGTAGCGGTCATAATTGCTAAAAGATTGGGGAGTTAAAGAACTGGAAACAAATCCGCGTAATTGTCATTACTGCAATGTATTAATAATGACTAACATAGTTACTAATGCCACCAGCAATCCCTAAAATTGTGGAATTCCCCCTTACCGCATAAACATCCCAGACTTAAATGGGATGTTTGATTTCCATAACTAGGTGTTAAACGCAGGGTAGGTTGCTTACAACCTGACTCGTTTTAGGAAAAATTATCGATTATTCACCAACTCTACAGTCAAACTGTCGTTGGCTAAAAAGTGAGAGAGATGAAATGTTCTTTCTTCGCTGGCAAGTATAATTTGTTCATATAGATAACGGGTGGTACGATCACCTAAACTCTCTGCTTGGGCTGTTTGACGGCGAATCAGAGCGATAATTTGTTTTTCAGCAGCTAAATCATTTTCAAGCATCTGACGACAGTTAAAGATGCTATCATCTTCTAGACTAAAACAACAAAGCTCTCCTAATTTACTAAAGCTAGCTGCGGGAGTTCCACCCAAACCATTTAAACGTTCCCCAATATCGTGAGCGTGAGTAGCAACAGCATCGTAACTTTCTTGAAAATATTGATGAATCGAATAGAATTGGGAACCTTCAATAACAAAATGATGCTTTTGGTATTGTAGATAAAGACCTTGAAAACTAGCTAGAGCTAGATTTAAGCCTTCACACACTGAAATGATAACTTCTTGGTCTAAATCAATCGGGGTTCGCGCAACTTCTCCGAAAGGTTGAACGAGAGTAGTTTGTGTCATGAGTTTGAGTTTCTAATTATTAGATGTAGATAAAACTTGGGTTGACCAACATCGCTCTAACCAATCGATTAATTCAGAGCGATTGCTGACAAATTGTTGTACGATACTGCGAAGCAGAATAGCATCGAGACCGTTGTCTATTTCGACCCAGAGCATTCCATCTTCTCGACAGCAGCAAGAAATATTTAATTCTTTTAGGCGACGAAAGACGCTCCAACGGTCACCACGATGTATTTTGGCCACTGGATGAACAAAAGTCTTAGAAAGATTAGATTTAGACATAATTTTGGGGTAGATCTTAGGGCTAATTGTTGTATTTGTGGTTCAAAATGCTCAACGCGGGTTTAAGCAGATGAAGCGAAGAATCATAGCTTGAGCTACTGGGAGTCTGCGCTGGGTGTAGGACTAATAGTTATTGATATAAATAATCAATAACTCTGTATGTAATGCAGAATATCAGCCAGCCTAATTGAGTTATTGCTCAGAGAAGAGTTAGATTAATTAAGATAATTAATGTGCACTCACCACAACGTACCCTTAGAAAAAATCATCTGTAGAGGCGATAAATTATGTTTTCTTGGGGTATGTTTACTGGTATTTTTACTAACAGGTCTGAGTATTATTTAGATAAGGTATGAGTATTTAGTACATTATTCATTCCTTAACCGGTTGGGAATATATTTTTAGACGCTTTATCTCTTGAGCTACTTTTGAGAAATGGTATTATTTGTAGTACACTTTTTTTTCTAACAAAACAATTTTTGAAAGCAACATCTACAAGATTGTATAAATGCTGCTTTCAAACTATCTTAGCCTTTGTTTGATCCAAGTCTTTAAAACAGACTTTACTTTAATGAATTCGCGATCAATGTTTATGGGGTATTTAATGAAAATTAAGATGGATTTTTAGATGAAAGTGGAGGATGATTCTGTCAGAGAACTTGGGCAACTCTTACAAGTAAGTATTTGAGATTTTATTATTTAGTTTTGTAGATTAGCTAAAAGATTAGGCCAATTGCGATGACCTTTAATGATATTACCTTGAATATCTTGAGCCCATGTTCTTTGTACACTCTTATTGTAATTAAGATACAGCTTACCATCCACAATTTTCCATGCTTGAGGATTGATCGGTGCGGTATAGTTTTGACTTACTGCCCAGGCACAAAAACCACCAAATTGAGGGGCGTATTGCTCTGGATTTTGAGCAAATAAATCACGGTTTGTCTCATTTTTAAACCACCATGTAGTGTTACCCCATTGATAATTATATTTTTTATCACCCTTAACAGCTTTACCTTCAGTAAAGTAAGCCACTGTATCTGTACCTTTGATTGCTATTCCCCTTTGTTGATAAAAAACTTGATCGTTATTAACATCAGATTTACTAATTAAAATGGCATTATCGTATTCAGTATTAGCTTGAGTTTTTGAAACTAATGTTGTGCCAACACCCAAAACTAGTACTGTCAAAGTTGTGATTAGATATATATTTTTCATAATTACAATATTAGTCATTTCATCTTTTTCATCAGTTCCATAATTAATGTTTTTTCTTAAACCAGTCCTAATATTACCTTAAAATTTGATAAGAGTTGATTTGTAAAGAGAATTTATAGCAGTTCTCATGTTGATGAGGTACACAGTTTTGGGTTTTAAAGCAAGACGTAAAGGATTCATAAAAAAAAGATTCAGATTCCCTTTACCAATTAGTTCTAATACTGAAGCTCAAGAATTTTTGATTATTGTTGCAGTTGAGTATAACAACGCCGTTTCCAGGCATAGTGTAGGATATTAATTCCTAGTTCTTGAGCAGACCGAATTTGTTCTCTAGACAAGGATAGTTGGTCATCTAAACCCCACAAACTAGCTAAATTACCATAAACCATAACCACATTGCGATCGCATACTATTTGTAACGGTTGATTACTTAAACTTTGAGGTAAAGCTGCAAATAAAAAGGGTTCTCTTCTAAGATAATGATTTTTAGATAATGGTTTAAGGGCATAGCCCAATTTTTTGGCAAGTTCTAAAGCTGACTGATTAAAATTATTAGCATCTAATAAACCGTCAATTAGTAATACACCCCCAGTAGCTAAATATTCTTGCAACACGGCAATTTCTCTGGGGTCTTTAATCGTAGAATTTTTACCAGTTAGATAAAGTACATCGTACTCTTTTAGTTTTGGGTCGCTAATAGGTATTAAGGCAACTGATTCACATCCTTGCAATTGAGGATATAAACCCCTAATTGCTTTAAATAAATAATCTAAATTAGCAAAATTCTCCCCATAGGCTTGATCTCCATGACGTAATTGGGCAATCTTGACAGTCTCTATGGGTTTAATACTTGCTAATTGACGATGGCGAAAATCCAGATGATTATAACCTGGACGCAGAATATCTTGAGCCAGACCAATCTTAATATCTTGATTAGCAGGAAATACAATGCGACAAATTTCTATTTCCAAATCATTAGGAGGTCTAACCTTAACATCCAAACGAAACTTCTCTTGTAACATTTCTTCAGTAGCAGCAACATCCAAATCATCAGGATCGCGATAGTCTGCAACTACATAAACAGTAAAAGAATCTTTTTGAGGACGCTTATTGATATGAAGGTTTTGTGGCTTAGGAACAATGATCGGATTTCCTTTAAGATCGATCGCGATACCTGGTTGAATCTGAATTCCCCTACCATCCTTAAAAACCTTTGGCACTTGGCTATCTGGAGTAATTAACTTCACTCCCAAACCACAAACAATTCCTGGTTGATGTAAAGCTTGATAATGAAAGTTTTGTTTTCCTCGATGATATTGTTCTACTTTGCGCCATCTTTCAGCATTAATTAATAAGCCATCGGTGGCATTGAGTCTTTCAAAAGGATGAATTGCAGGATTGGGTAAATGGGACATGATTATCATTTAACATTGAACATTTATCATTGAACATTTAGCATCAGGATAAATAAAGGTCATAGGTACACCAGGTGGGTTTTTCTGCTTCGATAATTTGTCTGATTAAAGTTTCATCTAGAGGGATAGCGGGAGTAGAACGCAATCTTACAGTGAAGTGATAGGGACGACCACCACCTAAGACCGTATCTTCTCCTAAGTTGGCTCGATTTAAGATAAATCCATCCCCTATGGCTTCTTCAATAGAGATATGTTTTTCTCTTTCTGGTAAATCTTCGTCTAGAGGTAAGCTAGTGTAGAGGTGAAGATAAAATCTCAAACCTTTTTTGGTACCTCGCCAACGATAAATTGAGACAGCATTACGAATTAGGTAGCGTTGTCGAGCAATGGGAATAGTGCTTAGTAGCTCCCAACCTACCCAATGAGCTAGAAAGGGTAACAGAGCTTCAGGAGCAGTTAGAGGGTCTAAATAAGCCCACATTGCCTCAAAAGCATCTACTGTAGGTTCAAATGTTTGCTCAAAGACTTTCATCAGCCGACTAATTAAATCGACTTCGCGGTAAATAGAGGGGAGAAAGTCTAAATAAAGACTATGGGGACGAAGATAAAAGTTAAAATTTAATTGCTGTAATTCTCTAGTTTCTTGATTGGGACGTTGTAGATAAATATTAACCCTAGCTTGATAATTTAGCTTGATTGCTTCTAAGGGTTGAGTTTCTAGCCAATCTTGAGGAACATCGAAATAAATCCCCACCAGCATAGTTTTCCTAGCATCAATTTCTCTTCCTTCTAAATTCCAGTTACACCATTCTTCTGGGAAATTTCCTTGAACTTCCAGTTCCACGTCTAAAGTTTCTTCTAGAGGATTATGAAGATGTAGAGTCATATGACTCCTTTCCCCTGGGGAAACAATTAGAGGACGCTCTTGCTCTTGGGACGTTTCCGTATCCAAGATATTACATACAGCAAGAGTATCTGGCTTTAGGTCTAATCTTAAAATGGAAGTCATAATCATTTAACATTTAACATTTATCATTTATCATTTAGTAGTTATTCCTCGTTCCTCGTTCTTTCTTCCTCGTTCCTTACTTATTACTCAGTTAAAAAGTGTATTGTATGACCAGGGTTGGGATATTCAGACCAGGAACAAATTAATCCGTAGTTGCCAGGATCGATGACTTGTCTTGGTTCTTCTGGATAGCGTACCCAAACATCATTCTGTTTATAGTAAGAATTCATTATTACTTCTCCGATGTATCTAACTCCTGCTATTTTCTGAAACAGAGCAATAATGTCGGAAATATAGACAGGTCTGCCAAACTTCCAACCTTTTCCTTCTATTCCACCAGTTAAGGGGTTAAGAAACTTGTAGAGGACAAGTTTTAACTGTTGACGTATCATATCTTCTGCCCGATCATTTTGATACATGGGTTCTAAACCAATACTGGCGGTAACTGCCACACCTACATAATTGGGTTCTCGTAATAGAATGCGTACCCCTAATAATTTTCTTTCGTTGAGATAGTTGAGGGTTTGTTGTCGCAAGGATGGAGTTAGTACTAAAGCTTCTGGACTGAGTCCCTCAATTAAATTATTTCTTTCCCCTTCGGGAATGACTAAAACACTTACTGTCCCTGCTGTTTCTACGGGAAGACATAATGTCCTGGCAATCGACCCTCCTCCTGCTTTGAGAGTTAATACTTCAAAGTCTTCTTTCGTTACAGCGCGATCGCGTGTTCTTAAGATTTGAGGGGCGCGTAACATGGCTTGGTTCAAGGATTCTGGGTCTGAACCACCCCTAGCTGGTTGGTAGTTGGTAACTCTGGAAATATAGGGTATAGCAGACTTTAAAATCTTTAAAGTACCGCTTTCAATATTGCCCTGACGACCACCCCCAGTTCGATAACAACCCATCCGAATCTCGGCACCTTTGGGGGGAATGCTGCCATACTGTTTTTCTAAAGTTCCGTCTATATCACCTACTAGTCTGGTGGAATAGTTTCCTAATACAGGTAATTGAGTTTGAGTAGCACGAAATTTGGTCTCTCGAACATGACGGGATGGTTCTTGAATTAAAGGACCAAATTCTACCGTACCAGTGAGAGAATCAATAGTATAATGGCGATCGCCAGGTAAGGAATTAGCAAAATCTCTTACTTCCGTCCAAATTTCAGGAGGTGAGCCAGCAGGAGTTACTAAAATATGTTCGTCCCTTCTTCTTTCTAAAACGGGCACATTTTGTAGACAAAAACTTTGTCCTGGTCTGCCATCACTGATTGCTAAGAGTTCATTGCGAATTAAAAAACTTTGTCTAGCAGAAACAGTCCCGCCCATAGAATTAGAGTTGAGCGCAATAATTTTAGGAGTCTGCCGATATATACCCTGACTTTCTATGGGTTCAGTATAAGCACAGCGCAACCAATAACCCTGATAACCTTGAAAGTCTGTAGCCGGAAGATTTTGAGGAAGATGTACAATTACTTCTCCTGTGGGAATAGTATCACCATCTTCTAGAGCATCATTAAAACTAAATCCCCCAGTATAGTCATCTTCTTCTCGCAACAGAATCGATCTCCACTCTTGACCATTCCAAGCAGACCAAATTCGAGGGGGATGCTGAGGATCAATACCTGTAGGAGTTGCAGAGGCACCTTTAAAAGTAATTGCGATCGCATTTCCTGCTAAAGGCTGCGTGGGATTAAGTACCAAATAGAAACAGTTTCCTACTTCTGGCTGTTCATTAAATAGGGATTGTTCTTCCCCTCCCCATTCCCCATCATTTTCCTGAATCCATTGATTAGTAAATCTATCCCGTAATAAATTGGGAGTATCTTCTAAAGTTTCAGCGGTTAAAAAATGAATAATTTCTGGTTGTCCAATCAGTAAATCTTCTTCCGTTGAAAAGATAATCGCAGGTTCAGTTTCCGTTCTTTCTGTACCGATTTCCGTTCCCTGGGGAATGGAATAGGGGTAAGTATCGGGTTGAGTGAGATAAAAACTAACATCAGTTTGGGCTGGTGCTGGGGGTTGAAGCTTGATGCCTAATAATTCTAAAAAAGTAATATAGTTGCGACGAGGAACCTTATTAAACCGCATCAACATCTGGTCGGTCAGCCAAGCAAATAACTCAACTAGAGTAATCCCAGGGTCACTAGGGTTAAAATCTGTCCACTCAGGACAATAGCGAGGAATGCGTAAAATACATTCTGCCACTAAATCTTCAAAAGTGCGATCATCTAAATTTTCTTTTGGTAACATCTTTCATTTAACATTTAACATTTATCATTTAACATTTATCATTTAACATTTATCATTTAACATTTATCATTTAACATTTATCATTTAACATTTATCATTTAACATTTATCATTTAACATTTACCAAGCATCACTGGATAAATAACTACTAACTACTAACCACTAACTACTAACCACTAAGTTTCTTGAGTTAAATAAAAGGGATATACTAAACTGCGAGGTTCGTAACTGTTTTTGAGACGATAGTTAATTTGAATTAGGACTCTTCCCAAAATCGGATCAGGTTCGCTAATAACTTCATCTAAATCAATGCGGGGTTCCCAGGTTTGTAAAGCTTCTTCTACATATAACCGCATCAAAAACAAAGTCTTAGTATTCATCGGTGCAAAAGTTAACTCCGACAAGCGACAACCAAAATCAGGACGATAACGTCTCTCTCCTAATTCAGTCCGCAAAATAATTAGGATCGCTTCTCTGACTTTTTGGTCGGCTGTACTAAGAGAAAACCCCCCTTGTAAGCTTGTTTTAAGGGGAAAACTCCAACCTGTACCCAGATAGTCTTGATTTTGAGCCATTAGGATTCAGTCTTACTACCTTTTTTGCTCCTAAGACTACCAATTCTTGGGTAGTTTGCCATTAACCATAAGGTGAAGATTATACTTTTGGCTTAGAGGCTCAATATCTTAATTGTCAAGGCTCCCCTAGTAACTTGTGAGTAGGGATAAGGGTTTGGCAGTAAAGAGTAGAATTATTCTAGGTTTAGACTTAAGTTTGAATAGAATAAAACAGAAAGTCAACTACCCAACGCTAATTGCTCCGAAATATAGCGTGGGCTTGAGAAACCCAGTTCTTGACTAAGAGTTGACTAGGCAAGAGAGCCTAATCTCGGCTAAGACTTCCGAATACTTCTCTAGTTCGGATTACTTCTAAGACTATTGGGTTAGTCGTTGGATAATGCCAAGACATCTGAGATTAGGTAGCCGAAGAGACCAAAAACTTATACTCGGAGGATTATCTCTTTATGCGAGTACCAGTAGTATCAGCAAACGGCAAACCATTAATGCCAACCAAGCCATCGAAAGCTAGGAAACTTGTTCGGGATGGTAAAGCTGTTGGCAAGTGGGACAAGCTGAATCAATACTATATCCAGTTAAAATTCACTCCATCAGGGGAAGAAACACAACCCATCAGTTGCGGTATTGATCCTGGTAAACATTATGGTTCTGTAGGAATTCAAAGTAGCAAATTTACTTTATTTACTTCTCACATATTCCTTCCTTTTGAAACGGTCAAAAAACGTATGGAGCAACGAGCTTTAATGCGCCGTAACCGTCGTGGGAGAAGGATAAACCGTAAATTACCTTACGAGTTAAGAGCGCATCGTCAATGCAGGTTTAGTAACCGCAAACAAAGCAAACTACCGCCAAGTATTCGAGCGAATTGCCAGCTATTACTCAGAATAGTAATCGAACTAGCGTCTGTTTACCCTATTAGCTCAATTGTTTACGAGTACTGCAAAGCGGACGTGGATTTAACGAGTGGAAGAAAAAAAGCTAAATCTGGAAGAGGGTTTTCTCCTGTGATGGTTGGTCAAGCTTGGATATTAGAGCAATTGTCTAAGATTGCACCAGTTACCAAAAAGCTTGGCTGGCAAACCTCTAACTTGAGAAAGCATCTTGGGTTAATCAAGCAAAAACATTCTAAAGGAGATATTACTCCAGCTACTCATGCAGTTGACGCATTAACCTTAGCGTCGTTTGCTTTTATTGATTACCTACCATTTGACAACTCAGAAGGAAGAGGACATACCTGGCAAGGCAAAGTAGATATTACTGATGCTCCATTCTTTGTAATTAGAAGACCGCCGATATCTAGACGACAGCTTCATCTAATGGTGTTTGCCAAAGGCGGGAAGCGTCGTAAGTACGGTGGCACTGTTACCAGACATGGCATCAGAAAAGGTGATTATGTTGTAGCGGAGCGAAAAGGCATCAAATATTACGGTTGGTGCAGTGGAGATACTAAATCTCAGATATCGGTTTCTGATTCAAATTGGAAAAGACTCGGACAATTTTCTAAAAACAAAACCA
>JASJDB010000062.1 GCA_030065315.1 Xenococcaceae cyanobacterium MO_167.B52
GAGCAAGCTTTTAACGGCATTAGTATGCTAGAAGTTTCGGCTCATGTAGGAATGGAAGGAGGAGGAGTGGCTTATTGGGCGCACGCTGGAGGCTTTGTTTTTGGTATGTTGCTTAGTCCTTTATTTGGTTTGTTTGAAGACAAAGAAGACTACAATGAGATAGAGCCAGAAACCTAATTGGTCAATAGCTCCTAATAAATATTAATCATTTTTCATGCAGATATATCTTGATCACAGTGCTACAACTAAACCCCGTAAAGAAGCGATCGCCAAAATCCAAGAAGTGATGAGCTTGCAATACGGGAATCCCTCCAGCTTGCATTCTTGGGGACAAGAAGCAGCTATGGTATTAGAAACTGCAAGATTGCAAGTAGCCAATTTGATTAATGCAGTTGATTCTGAGTCAATTATCTTTACTTCTGGAGGCACAGAAGCAGATAACTTGGCTATTATGGGAATTGCTCAAAAATACTCTGAGCCACAACATTTAATAATTTCGAGTGTGGAACATTCTGCGATCGCAGAACCAGCAAAAAACCTGGAAAAACTAGGATGGGAAGTCACTCGCTTAAGCGTCAACCGTCAAGGAAGAATTAACCCTTTAGACCTTAAAGCAGCCATTCAGCCCAATACAGTACTGATTTCTATCATCTATGGACAGAGTGAAATTGGCACCCTACAACCTATAGAGAATCTAGCTCTTGTTGCTCGTAGTCATAACATTTTATTTCATACCGATGCAGTACAAGCAGCAGGAAGAGTGCCGTTAGACGTTCAAAAATTGGGAGTAGATTTATTATCCCTGTCCTCCCATAAAATTTATGGCGTACAGGGTGCTGGTGCATTATATATTCGTCCAGGAATAGAACTATTACCTCTTTGTTGGGGTGGCGGACAAGAAAGACGCATTCGTTCTGGAACTCAAGCTGTTCCAACTATTGCAGCCTTTGGTGTTGCAGCCGAATTAGCAGCCGATGAACTATCCCAAGAAAGTATGCGTTTGATGGGGTTACGAGATCGCTTATTTGATTTACTAGGAGATTGTCCCGATCTAATTACTACAGGTGATCGCTTATATCGCTTGCCTCACCATGTTAGCTTCATTTTGAGTGACAATTTTGCCCTCAAAGCTCCAGACATTACAGGAAAAACCGTAGTTAGACAGTTAAACCTAGCAGGGATCGGTATTAGTGCTGGCTCGGCTTGTAACAGTGGTAAACTTAATCCTAGCCCAGTTTTATCAGCAATGGGTTACGACGAAAATGCAGCAAAAAGGGGCATTCGCTTAACTTTAGGTAAAGATACCACCAAAGACGATATAGACTGGACAGCAATGGTTATTAAACAAGTTTTAACTAGATTAATACCTTGTAATAGCCACTGTGCCTCAATTAACTCTTAGAAACTTAGCAAAGATCTTAATGGGATTATTTACTTTAGAGCTAAACTATAGATTGTTCAACTCCAATCTTCTACATTGATCCTTACCGTACAATAATTTAATTTTTTGTGGTCAAATATAGGCTTAAACGGGTAAAATCCAAGGAGCATGATAACCAACTATCAGTTATATTTGTCTATATAAAACAGCTAATTACATTAGTAATGTCAATCACTATCTGTTCTCTCACACCTAGGCAAAATTATTTCTATCTTCCTATTCTCCCGTCTGGAGTTGACTATTCTCTTATCTCTTATCTTAACCATCCGATTAATTTTGCATAACTACTTAAATACTTATAACGTAGTAAGTCTGTGATTACATTAACTCTCCTACATCCTTTACAACCAATACCAGTTCAAAGTTGGACATTTCAAGAAGAACCAAAAATTAGAATTGGACGCTCCACTAATAATGAGGTTGTCTTATACAGTGCTGTTGTTTCCCGCCATCATGTTGAAATTAGAAAAACAGGGGATCATAGATGGGAGGTGTTTAACTTAGGAGCTAATGGAACTTATATTAACGATAAAAGAATCAATCAAACTGCTGCGGTCGATGGGATGATTATACGCCTGGCAAGTTCAGGACCCAAAATATTGATTAAAATTGAGTCTGAATCTCTAGCTTCTTCCCAAGAACAATTAGACGAAGCCAATGTTAGTAGAAGATCCAAAGATACAAAAAACACTCTTATTAGTGCTGAGTAGTTTTGAATATAGCGTTTCTCAAATTGGTGAGGTATAGAGTTTTTGGTTTTGAGGCAGGAGGCAGCCCTAAAGGATTCCCTTCGGTCAGGTCAGGGGGCAGGTGTTATAGGTGTACCTCATGAGTCCGAGAAACGCTATATAAGAATATTTAACATAAAAATGAATAAAAAATAGAGACGGTATTATCGTCTCTACAGATATACATAATTAGTAGTTTTTTAACTAACAGCTAAAAACTAAACAGGTTGAGGAGGATTACTTGCCGAAGGTTTACGGCTAATTACTTGGTCAATTAAGCCATAATCTTGAGCTTCCTCCGCAGACATAAAGAAGTCTCTTTCAGTATCTTCTTCAATTTTACTTAGAGGTTGTCCTGTATGATCTGCTAAATGGTTATTGAGTTTCTTTTTAAGATAAAGAATTTCTTTAGCTTGAATTTCAATATCTGTTGCTTGTCCTTGCGCGCCTCCAAGGGGTTGATGGATCATAATACGGGAATTAGGAAGACTCATGCGCTTTCCTTTCGCTCCTGCGCTTAGTAAAAATGCACCCATACTGGCAGCAAGTCCAATACAGATAGTGCAAATATCAGGGCGAATGAGGTTCATAGTATCAAACATTCCCATTCCTGCTGATACTGAACCCCCTGGGGAATTAATATAAAGATAGATATCTTTTTCGGGGTCTTCTGCTTCGAGGTAAAGTAGTTGGGCTACTACTAGGTTAGCTATATCATTATCAACCTGTTGTCCGAGAAAGACGATTCTTTCCCGTAACAGACGAGAATAAATATCAAATGAGCGTTCACCACGACCTGAAGATTCAATAACGGTTGGAATCATCTAGTTTTTATCTTGTTGCACTTTTATTAGATTTTGACACACTTCTCTTTTCTTTTGGTACAAGGTTAGTGGGGTGTGACTTGCGGTAATCCCTACCAAAAAAGTTATGATTTACGAATTATTAACCTCGAACTACTATTCCCTAATTCCAAATATTAGGCCACCAAGGAATGGTTTTAACTTCGACAAAGTTGATTTTTTGGCGAATATCGTTAATATCCCAACCTGTAAGACCCGCTAGAGTTTGGGCTTCTTTTTCTTGTCGCTCTTTTACTGATTGTTGATATCTATTTCCCGCACTACAGCTAATCTCTCCTTTATAGGGATGACGCACTACATAACGCCCTTGGAATAGCTGGCGGTTTCCTGTTGCTTGGAAGCGTAAATCTTCGGGGAATTTATCGCGGGTATAGCGTACATGAAGACGGGTAATGAAAACATTACTATTACGAGGAAAACTTCTTCTATTACCAGGTAAGGGAGTGGGAGAATCGAGCCAAAATACTCCAGCTTGTTTTAACTCTTCCCTATTTAGAGGTTGGGCTGAACAAGGGTCACAATTACTCATGTCCCAAGCATATTCGAGGAACGCCACTTGTTTATTTTCCTTTTCATAGGATTTCTGGAACATACTGGTATAGAAAGCAGGAAATTCTTTTTGCACAAATTCGGGGATATCTAGATTAGAAGGGACTTTGACGGTGCGATAATTACTTAGTTCTACTTGACCTTTGGGAGATAGCAGATAAACAATTAAGTCTTGATCTCCTTGGGCATTCATCATCCCTAAGCGAATTGGTAGCATGAATTTGGGAGACTCATAAGCAATAGAAATGGGTCTAAGTTTTTCAAATCCTTGACTGTCATATTCTTCGAGATTGACTTTGGCGACAAAGAATTTGAGTTTTTGTTTAATATAAGGTTGTAAGAGTTTCTTCGCGCCTGTGGGAATCTTATAACCATTCTGAATCAGCCAGGTTTCCAAGCCATCAGATTCTTTAGCACTCAGGATGACAATGTCGTATTCTCCAATGGAAAATTCTTCTTCTACCGTGACTCCTAATTCAGCTTTGCGTTGTCTTCTGCCAGCAGCTTGGGGTAATGGAGCTGATGATTCTAGAGTATCATTGTCAAACAGCTCATATCGCTGACAAGGATCGGGATCAAAATACTCTACTAGTCTGAGTGCACTAAAGTCGTCTAGTCTCTTGAGAATTTTGGCTTCATTAATGTGAACTTGTTCTTCTTTTAAGACTACTGGAACAGGTACAACCATCGCAAAGTCTTTCACATCTCCCTGATAGTCGTTGGACATAGTTAGCACTGTTCTTTGTCCATTTCTAGCAATGATAACTTGAGAAGCTTGATTGTAAAGATCGGTGTCGGCTTTTGCTACATAAAAACCGCAAAAAGCTAATGCTGGTTGAATATTAAGGCTCAAAAATGCGATCGCAATTATTGCCCAGATTTTAATTGTTTTCATAGGTTAGTTAGTGGTTAGTAGTTAGTAGTTAGTGATTGATTGTTAATAGAACAACTCTTACTCATTACTCATTACTTATTCCTCGTTCCCACATAAACCTGGGTGCAGTCCACAAATAATCACAGAGAATAGTTAGGGGAGAAATAATAAATAACGCCCAGAAAATAGCTGAAGAAAGATAAAAATAATCTTGTAAGATAAAAGTGACAGCAGCGATCGCAATTGCCCAAAAACAACGCCCTAAAGTAGCATTGGGAATGGATCGGGGGTCAGTCAACATAAATAAGGCAAATAGTAATAAGCTTCCACTAGTTAGCTGATGAGCTAAAACATCCCAACTCCAACCCAACCAAAAGTTTCTGATTGCTTCTAAACTGGTGTAGGAAAGGAAGAAAACAACTGAAGTGTCCCAACGCCCTACTTTTCTGAGGACTATTCCTCCTAAACCTGCAAATAATAGTAAATACCACCAATCTGTCCCCCACTGTCCAGGGGAGATCCAAGCATCATTGGTTAATAGTAAGGCGCAAATTATTCCGAAATTGGCTGGATTAAAAAAGTGCTTACTACGAAACTGAAATAAAAATTTACTTGCGATCGCCAAAAAACCTGCTAAAATTACAGTCTGATAGCTATTACCACGCAATAACAAACACAATCCTAAAGCAGTAATTAGCGCACTACGGAGGGAGTTTAGCACTTTAGGAGCAGTAAAAATCCCATAATTAAAATTATCCTGTTTACTATACTCAACTACAGCTGAAAGTACCCACTGAGTTAGAATACAAGATGATGCGATCGCAACTATTAAACCAGTTTTTAAAGTCCAATCTCTAGTACTAATACCCAATACTAGAAAGCAACCTAAAAAAGCGATCTGGTAATCGCGAGCATCATTTATAATATCAGGAAATTTTAACCAACGGTCAGAGATTACTCCGTCGTTTGACGGCGGAGTAATCTCTGACTGAGAAATCCTCGAAATTGAATAACTCATTATTAGTAAAGTCAAATCAACAACACATCAAGTATGTCCTGTTGATTTAGGAAATAGATCAGACGTTACCATTCTCGTAACGAAATTGCCGTCTAGATATAAATGATTAATGATCAATGACAAGTTGCCTCCAGTTAATATCGAAGCAGAAGAAGCCATCTTAGGAGGAATTTTACTCGATCCTGAAGCAATGGTGCGAGTTGCAGATATTTTGGTTAAAGAAGCTTTTTCTCTACAGTCTCATCAGCAAATTTATCATTCAGCCCAAATTCTACATTCTCAGGGCAAACCTACGGATTTAATGGCAGTTAGTAGCTATCTTGCAGATCATAGTCTGTTAGATGATATCGGAGGTACAACCAAATTAGCGCAGTTAGTAAATCGTACTGTATCCGCAGTGAATATCGATCGCTATGCTAACTTGGTGATGAATAAATATGCCCGTCGTCAACTAATTACGGCAGGACATGAAATTGTCGATTTAGGTTATGACACTACAAAAGATTTAGAAGTTGTTTTAGATGAGTCGGAACAAAAAATCTTTCGTCTCTCTCAAGAAAGACCTCAACAGGGACTCATAGCGATTTCTGATACTTTAATCAATGCTTTCAATACTATTGAAGAGTTACATCAAAACACAGCATTACCAGGTATTCCTTCAGGCTTTTATGATTTAGATGCTGTTACTAGTGGTTTTAGTCGTTCTGATTTAATTATCCTGGCTGGTCGCCCTTCAATGGGCAAATGTTTGGCTGCTGATTCAGAATTAGTTTGTCAAGATGGCAGTATCAAAACTATTGAAGCAATCTATAATAGTCGTAAAGATTCTATTTTAACTTTACAAGAAAATTATAAGTTTACTTGGATAAAACCATCAGCTTTTATTGATGATGGTTTTAAGCCTTTATATCAATTAACTACTCGTCTTGGCAGAAAAATTACCACAACTCTAACCCATCCTTTTCTTACTATTCAAGGCTGGCGTAGTTTAGGGAAATTACAAGTAGGAAATAAAATTGCTGTTCCTCGTCAGATTAATGTATTTGGTAAACACAAGATTCCCCAAGAACAAGTAAAGCTATTAGCTGATTTTATTAGGAATAATAATTCTCATAATAAAACTATCCCTCAAGTTATATTTAAGCTTGAATCTGAGTTAATTGCTTTATTTATCAATCGTTTATTTGCTACTGATGGTTGGGCAACCGTATTAAAAAGTGGACAGTCACAATTAGGTTACTCTACAGTAAGTGAAAAATTAGCCAGACAAATACAACATCTGTTACTAAGATTTGGTATTATTGCTGCTCTGAAAGAGCGTTCAGTTAAATATAAAAATAGTAATCGTAAAGTTTGGCAATTAGATATTACTGATGCCAAATCAATTAAGATTTTTATTGATGAAATTGGAATTTTTGGCAAAGAAGAAGCTATAAACAAAGTTCACAAGGCAATTCTTCAAAGAAGATATCAAACAAATCGAGATTTAATTCCCCTAGAAATTTGGCAGCGAGGGATGCTTCTGGTTAAGGAGCATATCCAATCGCTGCGTTGCCAAGAATTAGAACAAATTAAAGGAAAAGAATCTTGGATTGCTTTGGCTGAAAAAGCAGGAATTAAAGGATATCGCAATATTCATGTAAATAAAAGAGCCTTATCTAGAGAAAGACTGTTTAAATTAGCTTATGCTTTGGATAATATTCCTTTGCAAAATTTAGCAACTAGTGAAATTTATTGGGATGAAATTGTTAGTATTGAGGCTCTAGAAGAAGGACAAGTTTATGATTTAATGATCCCTGAAACTCATAATTTTGTTGCTAATGATATTTGTGTTCATAATACAGCTTTGGGCATAAATATTGCTCAAAATATTGCTAAAAAACAACAGCTTCCCATTGCTATCTTTAGCTTAGAAATGTCTAGAGAGCAACTAGCTCAAAGAATGTTAGCTAGTGAATCGAAAATTGCTAGTAATCGCTTGCGATCTGGAAGAATTAGCCAAAATGAAATAGAATCTCTGGTTGATGGTGTGGGAAGTCTGTCTGAATTACCTGTATATATTGATGACACTGCTAATCTCTCCGTTATGCAAATGCGATCGCAAGTTCGCAGGTTACAAGGACAGCTTAAATCAGAACTAGGTTTAGTATTACTAGACTATTTACAGTTAATGGAAGGTAGTGGTAGTGATAATAGGGTACAGGAACTATCTAAAATTACTCGCAGTCTGAAAGGTTTAGCTAGGGAAGTAAATGTTCCAATTATTGCTTTATCTCAATTAAGTCGTGGTGTGGAACAAAGAAATAATAAGCGTCCCATGTTATCAGACTTGAGAGAAAGTGGCTCGATTGAACAAGATGCGGATTTAGTAATTATGTTATATCGCGACGAATATTATAATCCTGATACGCCAGATCGAGGTATTGCAGAAGCCATAATTGTTAAACATAGAAATGGTCCAGTAGGAACAGTAAAATTAATTTTCCAAGGAGAGTTTACTAAGTTTGAAAATTTAGCTAGACCAAGTAATTATTAAATGTCGTTAGTGGTTAGTGGTTAGTGGCTAGTAGTTAGTAATCAATAGTCTAATGTTAAATGCTAAACGTCGCTCGTGGTTAATATTATGTGCAATAGTTTTGGTTATTGGTATATTTTTTCGTTGCTATAATATCGATAAAAAAGTCTATTGGCATGATGAAGTTTACACTTCAATTCGAGTTAGTGGATATAATGGTCAGGAAATTGTAGAAAACATATTTAGAGGTAAAATTATACAGCCTCAAGACTTATTAAAATATCAAAAAATAACTTCTGAAAAAACCTGGAAAGATACTTTTAATAAACTTCTAGAGCATCCCGAACATCCACCTCTATTTTATCTTTTATCCCGTGGTTGGCAAGAAATATTTGGTAGCTCTGTTTTATCTAGTCGTAGCCTTTCTGTTGTTATTAGCTTTCTAGTTTTTCCTGCTATTTTTTGGTTATGTTGGGAACTATTTAACTCAGCCAATGTTGGTTTAATAGCAATGGTTTTAGTTGCTGTATCTCCTGTTCATGTACTTTATGCTCAAGAAGCTAGGGAGTATAGTCTATGGACAGTTGTTATTCTAGTATGTTCTGCTTCATTTATTAAAGCTATTAAAAGTAAAAAAAAACTCTGGTATTTTTTTTATAGTTTAAGTCTGATACTAAATTTTTATATATCTTTGCTCTCTATATTAGTCGCTTTCTCTCAGACAGTATATTTATTTTTATTGAGTCAATTTAGAATTACCAAGTTACTAGTTAATGGGTTACTGTTTCAATTATTAGCAGTGATTGTATTTAGTCCTTGGTTACTTGTCATATATCAAAACTATAGTATTTTGCAAAGTAAAACAAGCTGGACTAATATATCTAAACCATTAATTCAACTTATAGTTTCTTGGAGCTTACATTTAAGCAGTATCGCTATTGATTTTCATCCTCTGATTAATTTACTTATCTTACCGATAACTGCAACAGTTGTTTTGATTTTTACTATTATAAGTATTGTTTTTTTATATAGTCATACTCAATCCCGTGTTTATTTATTTATCATTTGCTCAATTATGATTCCTGCTTTGGGTTTAATTATCCCTGATTTGATTCAAGGTGGACAAAAATCTGTGATTACAAGATACTTTATACCTAGTATTTTAGGAATTCAAATGAGTATAGCTTACTGGTTAGGTAAGAATAAATTTTTCTTGAATAAACTTCGGTTGGAAAACTTTATATTATTGATAATGGTGGGAATAATATCATGTTCAATTTCTGCTCAGGAAAATACTTGGTGGAATAAAACAGTGGGCTATCATAATCCACAAATTGCAAAAATTATTAATCTATATGATAAACCTTTAGTTATTAGTAGTAATCAAGATATTAATGTGGGCAATATTATTTCTTTAAGTTACTTACTAGAAGATAAAGTTCGACTATTACTAACTACTTCAGATAAAATACCTCTAGTAAAACAAGATGGTTTTAGTGAAGTTTTAATTTGGAATATATCAGAAGACTCTTTGATTAAGTTTCAAGAAAAAAATAATTGTTCGGTTTCTGTTGTTGAAGGAGAATATTATCCACGACTGTGGTTAGTTGATTTTTCAACGTCTAATCTTGAAACAAAGTAAGAAGAAAAATATTATAACCAGTTTCCGATCAGAACAAAAGGCGACCAGAAGAAAGGATGATTAAAGTTAGAAGAATTAATCAAAGCCATCTGAGCTTGGCGTAGAGCCTCGGCTTTAGTCATGGAAGTTTCAGATGAATTTTGTGCCAATTGTTGATAAAATTCATCCATCAAAGCCACAGTAGATTCATCCTTTACCGACCACAAAGTAGCAATAGTACTTCTGGCACCAGAACGAACTGCAACTCCTGCAATACCTAGACTCGCTCGTTCATCTCCTATTGCTGTTTGACAAGCACTCATCACCAACAATTCAATTGGTTGAGCATTGCCGATCTCTTCCCGAACTCTCAACAAGTCCTCAAATTCCTTAACTTTAATCTGGTCGTTCCAAGTCAGAATAAAAGTCTCTTCAGGATTAGAACTAAATTGACCATGAGTTGCTAAATGAACCAAAGGAGAAGGAGTTTCTCTTAATTGCTCTCTCAAACCATTATTAGTAAATTGTTGATTTAGCAATAATCGAGAAGGAATATATCGGGAAATTTCATTTACTTCTATTTCTACGCCAGGAAGGGCAGAAAATCCCTGACTAGATTCACTTAAACCTGCTACTACTGCTTGTAAATTGTCAATATTAAAAGTTTCAGATTCTAACAACTGCAATCCTGGTGCTAGGGCAACTTTATATTTTTCAATCAAGTATTGATTCCCATCATAAAGTGCGGTCATAGGAATATTCCGTAAAGTTCCATCCAACACAAAAACTAAAGTTTCGATCTTGTGCTTGGCTAAATTAGCTTCACTGGGTTTGATCAACCAATCATAAACTTGTTGGGATAATCGCAAACGTTGTTTGTTGGAGTAAATGGGGTTGAGAGATTGCAACAGTTTGTTTAAAGTATTCTCTGTCTGACTCTCAGATAAAGATTGCTCGTAATAAATTACGTCATCGCCTGGAAACGAGGCAATGACTGCTAACCGCTCAGGTAAGATAATGGGATAGATAACTGCTGCTGTATCATCTATTTCGTCAATTTGCTTGGGTTCAGCATCAATACAAGCTTCTCGAAAATAGTTTTCTAACTCTGCTAGTTGCAAAGATTCAATAACCTCACGAGCTTGTAAGAGATTGTTTTTGTTGGGGTCATAAGATACCAATAAATCTACTAGGTCGCGATAAATTGGCTCAACACTTTCCCGAAAAGAAAACTGTACGTCAGGATTAATAGCTACCAAGTCGCCTCTAATCTCTTGAAGTGCTGATACAGCTTCCGTTTCGGCTGCGATCGCGCCAGGAATATCTCCTTGTTGTTTCAGCAGTCTTCCTAACTGCCATTGCCATTGATAAGTAATATCTGAGGCTTGAATATCTATGGCTAAATCTAAAGCTTTTTCTGTGGCTTTTCTGGCTCTAGCATACTGTTGATTTTGCTCGTACCAATAACCCAATGTGCCTAGAGCATAGGATTCTCCTGAAATATCTTTTAATTGACGAGATTGAGCAATAGTTTTATTGAGTAATTCTTGGCTATAGGATTTGTAACGGTTAAAACTGGGTTCTTTGTCTGCTAAGTCAATCAGATTTTTAGCAAAGTTAACTTGAGCATAAATAGCTTTCCTACTGGCAGGAGAATCAGATAAGCGGGATTGTATTTGAGGAATTAAACCTTGAATTTTTTGCCATTCTTCTTGAGTAATGAGCAAACTAATTTGATTCAGATTTCCTTCAACCTCCATTAAAGGGTTAGAGGTCATATCTGCTGCTTGCTGATAATAGGAGATCGCTTTCTGATGATCTTCTAAAGCTCTGGCTACATTGCCCAAACTAAATAAAGTGGCACTAGCTTCTTCTTTTAATCCCAGAGATTGCACTAAAGTTAAACTCTCTTGCAACATTTCTTGGGATTCAGTCAAATTTCCGATGACTTGAAGTGCATTACCTAATCCTCTTAAACCCAAAGCTTTGAGAGCTAGATTATCTTGATTTTCTAAATCATCATGTAACTCTTCTAAGAGTTTTTGCGATCGCCTATAAAAGCCTAAATTTTGTAGAGCCTGAGCTTGATTAATCTTACTACCCAATAAACCGACCTGGTCTTCTTGTTGCTCGTAGTAACGCTGTGCTTGTTGCCAGCTCTCAAGAGCCATTTCAGCTTTACCTAATTTCAGTTGTAAGCTTCCTTGGGTATTAAAAGCTTGGGCTGCTATACCCTGAGCATTAATCTTCTGATTCTTGTCTGAACCATAGTCTTGAATCAAATTAATACTTTGATTAATCGAATCCTCTGCTTCTTGCCATTTTCCCAATTCCTGACCAGCTAGAGCAAGATAATTAAGACTCAAAGCTTGAGCTGGAATATCTCCCACTTGTTGATAATGCCTTACTGCTTGCTGCCAATATCGGTGAGCTTCAGTAAATCTACCATTTTCATAGGCTACCTTTCCTTGAACCAGAAGATTAGAACCCTCAACAGATACCACCTCCTCTGTTACGGAATAGTTGTGAGCTATAGCTGGAACTACTCCCAAAACTAAGATAAAACTTAGTAATGCGATCGGAATGCTATAGTGAATACCTTGGAAAATTTTATAGATTCTGTTCATAACTTTGTGCATCAGCTAACCCTATCCAGCCCAACAAAAATCTAGCTCACCATAAGCTAATATCGTGGTTATTACCTAGATCAATACTGTAAGCCTCTCTCACAGTAAATTTTCTAGTTAATTGCCCATCTACCTTGATATTGCCCAAATAGCTTATGGGAATTAACAGTTAGAATTACTGATGCCAATCAGTAAGGTCAAGGGAGGTAAATTTGGCTAAAATAGGGTAGTTGATGAATCTCGGCAGAATTCTCGTATCTCTGGCTATAAGCAACTTTTACTTGACAATAAGTAGTTTACGTTGTTGGCATTCTCAGAATATAGGTTAATAATTGTCTAAAAGACTGATTTTTACTTAGTCTTTTAATCACCATAACTTTATTAAAATTTTAGTTTTTTCTTTAGTTAAAACTATGCAAACGGCCTCCGCCAAAATTCTCGTCGTAGATGACGATCCCGCAATTCGCAACTTAATATTTCGGTTTCTCAATCAGAAAAAATATCAGGTAGAAGCTGCTGAAACAGGAGAGTCTGCCCTCAAAATGTTTGAGCAATTTAATCCTGACCTGGTAATTCTTGATGTTAATTTACCCGATGCTTTAGGATACAATCTGTGTGAAGAAATGCAAAGTACCACGGATGTGTTTATCTTAATGCTCACTAGCAGGGGTGATGCAGCAGATAAAAAAGAGGGTTTTCTCAAGGGTGCAGACGACTACTTAACCAAACCTTTTGATTTACAAGAATTAGAATACCGTGTTAAAGCTATTCTCAAACGCCAGAGAACAGTTACTAGTTCGGAAAAGCAGCCCTTAACATTCAAAAATCTGGTCATCGATCCAGTAAGAAGAGAAGTGAAAATCAAAGAATGTTTGATTGCTTTAACAGCCTTAGAGTTCGACTTGCTACACTTTTTGGCTACTCGTCCTGGTAGAGTTTGGCGCAGAGAAGAGTTAATTCAAAATGTTTGGGACTATGAATATGTTGGAGATCAAAGAGTAGTAGATGTTCATATTGGTCAAATTCGGAAAAAAATCGAGTTAGATGCCAGTGAACCATCTTTGATTCAAACGGTAAGAGGAGTTGGTTACAAATTTGAAGTGGCAGCAGACAACAATTAAAGCTCAATTGAGCTGTTTTTAACTAAATAGTTTCTCCAGAGTTAGTGTTAGACGTTTCTTTGGCGACAGAGTCATGGGATTTATCAACAAATTCAGCTTTTTCTTCTTGACTTGCTTCTAACTTAGCACTCATTGTTACTGATTCTTCGATTTTTTGAGCTTCTTTTTTAAATTCTGTTTCAAATTCCCGTGAAGCATCTTGAAAACTGCGGATAGTTTTACCTAAACTCCTACCAATTTCTGGTAGTTTTTTCGGACCAAATATCAGTAAAGCTACCACCATAATTAGTATCATTTCTGGCAAGCCAATACCAAAAATATTCATCTGTTTATCCTCCTATGATCTATTTCTCTTAATTATTGCTATTAGAAAAACCCCCTAATTAATAGGGGATTATCAGTTTTTATGGTTAATTGGGTCAGGTAGCTGGCAACTATCAGCTTTCCCGAAAAAATTAAAGCTTACAGCTTTTAAGTGTAGTCTATCGACCCAAACTAGCCCAATCAACATCAATACCCTCAAGTAAGATTGAGGAATTATAGAGTTGTAGAATAATTAACAAAAACACCAAGAATAAGAGCATAAAAACTCCCATTACTGGAGTTGTACCCCAGCCAGGAGAGACTTTACCATATTCGGAGTTAAGAGGTTTGAGAATATCTCCCAAACGAGTACGCTGTGACATAATCCACCAATAATTTATCTAAGATGTTTTTCGTAATGTTCTGTAATATTATAGAGGAATAGTAATCATAATTTATATCGCTTATGGAACCTGCAACAGTTCTTAGCATCAGTATTGGTGCAATACTCGTCGCTATCACCGGATTTTCAATATATACTGCTTTTGGTCCTCCTGCTGCTGAACTGGATGATCCTTTTGAAGATCACGAAGACTAATTTCTATTTAACCTCTATGGCGTTGCCTAGGTCTGCAATTTGAAATCAATACCAAACCTAAGACTTTTTATCTAGTTTCTAACTTTGTCACTAGGCAACGCCTTGCCTTCAACTTAGATCCCAATTGTAAAATCATTTAAGCTGCCATCTAAAAAACTAGCACAGCAAGCATGGCGTTGAATCTTGCCACTAGAGGTTTTGGGGATACTACCTGGTTTTAAGAGTAATATCTTATGCACTTGTAGATCATGCTGTTGAAAAATATGACGACGTATGGAACGAAGAATCTCTTGGGTATGATCTGTTAGTGGTTCAGAATCAGCTTCAGGATTGTTACTTTTTCTGCGCTCACGATAACTACGGTTAACCTCTGCTACAATTACCAACTTCTCTTCTCCTCCAACGTTAATGCTAAAGCTGGCACTACAGTAGGGTCTGATATGAGAGCTACTGGCTTCTACTGTTTTCTCTATATCTTGAGGATAGTGATTTCTACCTTTGATAATAATAATATCTTTGATCCGACCTGTAACATAAAGCTCGCCATCTTCAATAAATCCCAAATCTCCTGTGCGTAAAAAAACACCTTTAGAAAAATTAGGAATTAGAGCTTTAAAAGTATCTTCTGTAGTTTGTTGTTGATTCCAATAACCACGAGCAATACTAGAACCTGCTACCCAAATTTCTCCAATTTTTCCTGGTTCACATACAGTTGAAGTCTCTGGTTCGACGATGATAATTTGTTGATCTGGCAAACTATGACCACAACTGACTAGAGTACGAGAATAGGCTTCTGTCGAGTGAGCCAAAGTAACTTTATCTTGTTGTAAATCTTCAGCTAATATTGTTTTGGTGTTCACCAGACTGTTTTTTTTGCCCCCAGATATAATCAAAGTAGCTTCTGCCATGCCATAACAGGGGTAAAATGCTTTGTGGGAAAACCCATAGGGAGCGAAAGTAGCAGCAAATTTTTCTAAGGTTTCATAGTTAATTGGTTCGGCACCATTAAAGGCTAAATCCCAGCTACTGAGGTCTAAGTCAAGGTTTGGTTCAGGTTTAAATTTACGCCAACATAAGTCGTAAGCAAAATTAGGACCCCCACTAGTAGTAGCTCGATAGTGAGAAATCGCTCTTAACCAACGCAGGGGATTTTGCAAGAACATCAACGGTGGCATTAAGACTACAGGAAAATTGCCGTAGAGGGGTTGAAGAATGCCACCGATCAAACCCATATCGTGATAGGGTGGTAGCCAAATTACCCCAACACTTTGAGAATTATGCTGAAAACAACGATAAATTGAGTGAAGGTTGTGTAATAGATTATCATGAGCAATCTTCACTCCTTTAGGCTCCGCTGTTGAACCAGAAGTATATTGTAAAAAGGCGATGTTATCTGAAGCCAAACTACTTTCTTGATATTGATCCCCGTAGCTGAGGTTGATATTATCTGTGGATAACCAGCGCAAGGTCTTAAGTTCTGGAGTTATTTCTGCTTTGCGTTGTAGATTCTGTAGTATGGAATGAGTGGTAAGAGCTAAGGTAGGTTTGGCATCCTTGATAATACTTTGAATGCGACCAATAGAGCGATTGGGGCGAGGTGGGTAGGCGGGAACAGCGATTGTATCTGCGTAAAGACAGGCAAAAAAAGCTTCTATAAAACCTAATCCAGGAGGATATAGTAGTAAAACTCTGTCTTGGGGCGCACAAAGAGATTGAATATAGGCTGCAATGGCTCTAGCTTTAGTATCCAACTCTTGATAAGTCAGACTAACAGCGTCACTTTCTCCGTCTAATAAAAAGGTGTAGGCAATTTTGTTCGGATGGGCAACAGACCTATTTTTTAAGATATCAATTAAGGTGTTTGCTTGAATTGTTTGTTCTAAACCACTCATTCACTTTTGATTTTTTTGATCAACCTACACCATATCTTATTACTTAAACTGATTTTCGGTATTGGATGACAAATAATGAGTTGGCAGAATATTTATTCAAGAAACTGGAAACAAAATTGATTAAAACCTAGTCTGACATATAGTCAGAACAATCAATTGCTGCTTCTGTATTAGCAGCATAAGGGTTCATTGTACACTTTAGGCGATAATCATTAGTGAAAAAACGACAGTTGGTACAAGGAATTTTATACATTTGTTTTGCCCTAACCCAAGCACCTAGCAAGGGACTGACAATTGTCCAACCAACAAGACCTAATAGACCACAAGCTAAAGAGAATTTTAGAACGGCAATCAGTCCCCCATTCTCATTAAATAGATTAATTCCTAGTTGCAGAACAGCCAATTTTCATCTACTCAAATTCGATAGGAATTTATTATGACATATATTAGCTGTCCAAACCTTATAGGCGAGATTTTTATTATCTTATCTGACTGGAAATCAATTTAATAATTTGGGTTAGTTCTTGCTTATTAAAGGATTTGAGCAGGGCAATCGCAGCACCTCTCGGCTCTCTGGGAACAGATATTTGGGCTACTGAAGCAGCAGTAGTTGCAGTAGTTGTTCCTGTTTCTGCTGGAGCAGTAGCAGCCAGTTGCTGTAGATTTTTACTAGGAGCAATTTCACTAGTGTTACCCAAATGGAGATAATCTCCTGCTTGTTTAATTTCCCTAATAGCGATTTGGGCAATGGTATTGTAGGGATATTTTTTGTTACTGATTGCTTTTCGAGCAATACTAATAAATTGTTGCCAATTTGGTTCTTCAGGAGCCAGTTCGCCTAAATTTGTACAATACTGTTGTAATTTTTGACGATTTTCTGACGTATCAGACTGTTTAAACAGTTGCAACATCTGTTTCAAAGTCTCTTTGACTTTCTCTGAGATGTTAACTGATGGTTGAGCGTTGGCTGATGAAACCCCAGAGAGTAATTCCTGAAGATATTCTTCTAAAACAGCAAAATTTGATTCTGCTTCTTGTAGAATGCCTTTAGCATCTTCGTCGTTGAATTCGGCAGAATTCTCCAGACGTTCGATTAAATCTTGTAAATGATCATATCCAGTTAGAAATAATGACTCTAACTTTTGATCGATGTTAACAGGATTTTCTCGAAGAATTTTAAAGGAATCTTCCAAGCGGTGAGCAGTTTTTTGGATGCTGGAATAACCCAACATGGCTGCGCCCCCCTTAACGGAGTGAGCAGCACGGAACATGGAGTTAATAGTTTCTGGGTCTTGAACCGAAGTTTCTAACTCCAATATTCCCTGCTCTAATGTTTGTAAGTGTTCTTTTGCTTCTTCTATGAAATAGCCTAAAATTCGCTGCTGACTAGCTGTATCCAAAGCTAAATCCCCCTAATATAAATTTTGTATATTAAAGACTATGTCAACACAAGTCTATCCCAGACTATTTAAATTGGGTAGCTGGTTTTTTTTGTT
>JASJDB010000063.1 GCA_030065315.1 Xenococcaceae cyanobacterium MO_167.B52
TTACATTAACTTCAATCAAACTAACAATTGTTTAAAACTATGACTATTAATGATTATGCTTTGTTTTTCTCTCAACACTATGACCGTGATAGGGGATTGGATTACGGTAGGTTATCTCTTAACAGTTTGGGCAATGGGGTAATTAATATCTGGAAAGCTACAAGTTCAGTAGCATCAAAACAGTATCCTGAGAGTTTTCATGAACGTGGGGGAATAATACCACCACCGTATAGGTGCAAAAATCTTGTAGATGTCTCAGTTTCAATAACTCAAATCAAAGGTAGCAAATTTAATACTTTCATAAATACTATTGATGCTATCCTGCCAAATGTAGGTCATAAAGAGCTATTTTTAACCGTTTGACCAGTGCTAGATAACATAGATGAACGATTTGCACCCAGTCAAGAAAATTCTAATTCTCTCAGCCAATCCCAAAGGAACGACTCAACTACGTTTGGATGAAGAAGTGCGAGAAATTGAGGAAGGCTTACTAAGGGCGAAAAAGCGCGATAAATTTAGGATAAAATCACCTAGAGCCGTTCGTTACAGAGATATTCGTCGAGCTATTTTAGATTTTGAGCCACATATTCTCCATTTTTCTGGGCATGGAGCAGGAGAACAAGGGTTAGTATTTGAGGATGAAACTGGACAAGAGAAGTTAGTCAATGCAGAAGCTCTAGCAGGACTATTTAAGTTATTTAGCGACAAATTAGAGTGTGTGGTTCTCAATGCTTGTTATTCAGAAGTACAGGCAACGGCAATTGCTAAATCCATCCCCTATGTAGTCGGCATGAAAAAAGCGATTGGGGATAAAGCAGCCATTGAATTTGCCGTAGGTTTTTACGATGCTCTTGGTGCGGGAAAATCTTATGAATTTGCCTATAAATTAGGTTGTAGTGCCATTGCTGTTGCGGGTATTCCCGAAAAACTAACTCCCCAACTACTAACTAAAGAAGATCTAGCTTGTTTCTCCTCAACTCCCAGCTTTTATATCGAACGTCCTCCCATTGAGCAGAACTGTTACCAAGCCATTATGGAGCCAGGAGCGTTGCTGCGGATTAAAGCTCCGACCAAGATGGGAAAAACCTTACTGTTGGAAAAGGTCTTAGAATATGCTAGCCAGCAAAATTATCAAACAGTCAAATTTGATTTTCAGTTAGCAGATCGCAGTGTCTTAACTGACTTCAAAACATTCTTGCAATGGTTCTGTGTCAGTGTAGCTGATAGCCTGGATTTAGAGGATAAGTTAGATGAATATTGGCGAGATATTTTTGGTTTGAATAAGAACTGTACCCGTTACTTGCAAAAGTATCTTCTCTCAGTTACAGATATTCCTCTAGTTTTAGCCCTAGATAATTTTGAGCAACTATTTGCCGAAAAAAAGATTTTTGGGGAATTTTGTCTCTTACTGCGAGGTTGGTACGAAACTGCTAAACAAGGAACTAGAGTGGGACAGCTTTGGAAAAAACTGAGGTTAATTGTGGTTTATTCCACAGATGATTATCCCAAACTTAATACTAATCATTCTCCCTTTAATGTGGGTTTATTGGTTGAGTTATTCAACCTGAATGAATCCCAGCTCAAGCAACTAGTGAAATTATATGGATTGGAAGAAGAGCTAGATTTAGCAGCAATTAATTCTCTGATGAGATTAGTAGAAGGCAATCCTTACCTTATGGATCGGGCTTTAGTCTGCATCAAAAATCAATCTCTTTCTTTAGAACAATTGTTACAAACTGCTCCTACCGATGAAGGCATTTACAGCAATCGCCTACGTCAGTTACTCTGGAACTTACAACAAAATCCCCAGCTTGAAGCTGCTTTTAAGAAAGTAGTTACCGCTTCCAAACCCATAATGCTAGATACAGAAAGAGGATTTAAACTGAAAAGTATGGGACTGGTGAAACTATCAGGAGATGGTTATCTGACCAGTTGTGATTTGTATCAACAGTATTTCTCAGTGCATCTGAAGGATACAAAAGCTGGAGGGTAAAACGTGGTTGCAAGATATATCTTTTCGGGAAGTCTGCCAGAGGATGCTACTACCTATGTAACCCGAAAAGCTGATACCCAATTGTATGAGGGACTAAAAGCGGGAAAGTTTTGCTACGTTTTAAATTCCCGACAAACAGGAAAGTCCAGTTTGCGAGTGCATACCATGCTCCGACTGAGAGAAGAGGGTTTTTCTTGTGTTGCTATTGACCTATCTTTTGGGGGAATTCAGTATGTCACCCCAGAACAGTGGTATGTGGATTTACTCGATACATTGATTGATAGTTTGGCTCTGGATGTGGATTTAGAAGATTGGTGGGAGGATCATGAGCTACTCTCCCCTTTGAAGCGATTTCGTAAGTTAATCGAAGAAGTGCTGCTGGTAGAAGTGAGAGAAAACATTGTCATTTTTATCGACGAGATTGATAGTGTTCTAAGCCTAAACTTTCCCACTGACGACTTTTTTGCCTTTATTCGTGCTTGTTATAACCAGAGAGTCGATAATCCTGAATATAAGCGACTGAGTTTTTGTCTTCTGGGAGTCGCTTCTCCTAGTGAGTTAATTGCTGATAAGAAACGGACTCCCTTTAATATCGGTCAAGCGATTTTCCTGAAGGGTTTTGAATTGTCAGAAGTCGAGCCATTAAAAAAGGGTTTGCAAGGCAAGGTAAATGACTCAACTGCCGTCATAAAGGAAATCTTAGATTGGACAGGAGGACAGCCTTTTCTGACTCAAAAGCTGTGTCAATTTGTAGTTGAAGAATCAGAGCGAGAACAACCTCTCTCTGTTGAAAAAATTGTCAGAGCCAGGATTATTACCAATTGGGAATCCCAAGATGAACCAGAGCATCTGAAGACTATCAGAGACCGCATTCTCTACCGCGATGAACAACGGGCTGGGTATTTGCTGGAATTGTATCAGCAAATCCGTCAACAGGGACAAACTCCTCTCAATGACAGCATAGAACAAAGCGAATTGCAGCTATCTGGATTAGTAACTAAACGCCAGGGCAAGCTATTCATAACCAACCCGATTTATCGAGAAGTTTTTAATCAAGATTGGATTGACCAGCAATTAGGTTCTCTAAGACCGTATTCGGAAAATTTTCGGGCTTGGGTGGCTTCTGGATGTCAAGACGAGTCTCGATTGTTGCGGGGGCAAGCACTTATCTTAGCTGAAGAATGGGCTAAAAATAAAAGTTTAAGTTATCAGGATAAGGAATTTTTAGCTGCTAGTAGAAATTTAGCTATCGAAGAAAAAAATAAAAAAGCCCAATTAGAAAGAGAGAGACAAGATAAAGAAGCTCAATTAGAGAGAGAGAGACAAGCAAGAGAAGTTGCAGAATCCGCGAATCGAAAAGCTCAACGAAGGATTCGTATAGGAAGTATTGTCTTAAGCGTAGCTTTATTAGGTGCAGGTATCTCAACGGTATGGGGTTCTATCAAATTGCAAGATGCTCTCAACGCTCAGAAGAAAGCTGAAGTAGCCATACGACAAAAACAAGAAGCTGAAAACCAATTTAAAGAAGTTAAAGATCAATTAGATAAGGCTAATGAGGATATAAAAAAAGCAGCTCAAAGAGTTAAAGAAGCTCAGGAACAAGAAAATAAAGCCCAAAGACGAGAAGAGGAAGCAAAGAAACAGGAACAGTTGGCTAAGAAAAAAGCTGAACAAGCAGAGCAAGCTTTTCAAACTGCTCAGCAAGCTTTAGATGAAGCAAAAACGGAACGAGCGAGTTTAGAGCAGGAAGTCCAATCGTTAGCTAAAACAGCACAGGAAGCGCAAAGAAAAGCAGAAGAGGCAGAAAAATTAGAACAACAAGCTAATCAAGAATTAAAAGAGGCACAGCAAGCCAAAGCTGACGCTGAAAAAGCTCTTGCTAAGACAAATGAAGCTCTTGAAGCAGTGAGAGAACTATCTCTTTTGGCAGGTGAGCTAAGAAAAAAAGGGCAAGAGTCGGCATCAAAGGAAGCAAACATAAAAGCAGCTTTATCGACATTAATTGACAACTGGAACTTGAAGCAAGCTTGGCTATTCGCTGCAACTGCTGAAGCCTACCCCTCTTTGGGTGATAAAGGACGAAAACAAGCTCAAGAGACTATAAAAACAAGTTTAGATTCTATGAATAATATCAATATCCAGGCTCAGCTTGACCCAAGGATTTTGAATCAAGTTAAGGCTTTTGCCTATTTTCAAGCTGGTAAATTAAAGGACGAAAAATATTATCAAGATGCTTATGATGCTTTAAAGGCGAGTAACTTTAATCCATATAATCCTAATGTTAAAACTGACATTCTTACTGAAAAAGATGTAGAGGAGATTCATTATCGATTAATCAAATCGCGTAACATTCACATCAACTCAGAAACCGATCCCATTGCCATATCTTTCAGAAAACATCTTTATGATGGACTAGAATTCTTACTATCAGAAGACCAAGACCGTTTGCAAGAAGCAGACCAAGAAACGTGGGAGATTATGCTTTATATCGCTGATCGATGGGAGGAAAGATATTTTACAGTAGAATCTCTACAAAACTTTTCTTGTGAGGCACTACGAGAGATTGACCAGCGTTGGTACGATTATCCCAAGCTTCAGGGTCACTTTGGCTTCGGTGTACAAAAAGAAATCTGGGAAAGCGATGAAATAGGAAGTCCTACAATTAACTCGCCCATAGAAGATTGGAGAAAGTTTTATATTAAGGTAGGATGGAAAACAGAAGAGTCAGGAATCGAAAGCGGAAGGGGTTATGTGAGCTACGAGAAGTTGGGAGCATTTAAAGATGTAGAGTCGTCGAGGAGGGGGAACCTTCCAAGTCAGGAAGGGGAGGTATTCCAGTTCGGGATATTGAGTGGTATTCAATTAACGAACAAAGTTCTTTTCTCGCGATGCGAACTGTAACCTGTAAG
Organism: Xenococcaceae cyanobacterium MO_167.B52; assembly: GCA_030065315.1. Lineage (GTDB taxonomy): Bacteria > Cyanobacteriota > Cyanobacteriia > Cyanobacteriales > Xenococcaceae > JASJCP01. Next base: position 4,903 of record JASJDB010000063.1, read on the forward strand.
ATATAACAAGTTCTGTCAATTTGTCAAACTTATTTTTTGGTACTTTCTCTACGAAAACATAGGCTTTTTCCCCATTCGATACCTGGCACTTTTCCTTTTTTTCTGCTCTCGGTTTCCAGTCACTTTTCCTTTTTTTCTATGCGCTACCTGGCTGCCAGGTCAACCGATGACGCTTTTCTCAAGTTCAAGAATCATTAAAAAACTGTGCTGCTATTTTCGGGTCATAGCAATTTGCCATGACAAATTTTTCGGCTATTTCCCTTATCTCTTCGTTACTCGCTACCCAATCATCCCAAAAAGGTAACCTCATCTGTCCAGGGCTACGCTTTTTCCTCTCTCTCGCACTCAACACTTTTGGTAATAATTTACTTCCCCAGTGATAGCGTTTTTCTGGCTTTGGTTTAGGCTTATATTTCTGGCAAAAACCCCGATACTTCCTAGACCTTATGATATTCAAGACAACTAAGCTTCCCTCACGAGTGTAACGAACTAAGCGAATACGTCCTTTTTGGAGAGCAAAAATATATCTTGCTTTATCTTGGTAATTAAATAGTACCTGCTCTGGGAAAACATTTTGATACTTAGGACTTGATGAATAAGTCTAAAACCTTGACAAATCAATGGTTTGGTCTTCAGGTAAAGTTGATAAAGTGCAAGAAATAAGCTTCTTTATCTTCAAAACTCATACAATTTGAGATTGTCTAGATTATTCTGATTACCTCTTCTGACTTCTGACTTCTGACTTCTGAACCTCGCCAAAAAACTTTTTCAGCAAACCCTACTTAGCCTCTTGTCGCAACTTTGAGGGAAGACTATCTGGTACTGAGAAATCCATAAGTTTAAGCTAAATCGAATAACAGAATTTCTGTGTCATCGCTAGTAGCGATAATTTCAATCGCTTGTTCCTCAGTAATAGCAGCACCATCACCAGTATTTAGAGCTTTTCCGTTGATTGTTGCCGAACCTCTAGCAATTTGAATCCAAACCGATCTATTAGAATTAGGATTATAGGTTACTTTCTCTTCCTTGTTCAAAACAGCTACATAAAGACTGGCATCTTGATGAATAGTTACGGTGTTATCTCTACCATCAGGAGAAGCTACTAATTTTAGTTTTCCTTGTTTCTCTGCCAGAGAAAAGTTTTTTTGTTCGTAACTAGGCGTAATTCCGTTGGTTTCGGGTACAATCCAAATTTGTAAAAAGTGAACTAGATCCTTATTGGAAGCATTAAACTCACTATGAGCAATTCCTTTCCCCGCAGACATCCGTTGCACATCTCCTGGACGAATTATAGAGCCGTTACCAATACTATCTTTGTGTTCCAATTCTCCTTCTAAAACATAGGAAATGATTTCCATATCTTTGTGACTGTGAGTACCAAAACCTTGTCCTGGCTGTACTTTATCTTCATTAATTACTCTCAGATTACTAAATCCCATGTGATTGGGGTCGTAATAGCTACCAAAGGAAAAAGTATGTTTGCTATCGAGCCAACCAAAATTAGCATTACCTCTTGCTTGTGCTGGACGAATATTAATCATGTTTGTTCTCCTTGTTAAGAATTGTTTTGTGATTAATTACATTATTGATTAATTCCTTGAAAAAGACAATACACTCTTTTATAAACACATTGTCTTCAAAATAGATACAAGAGATGGATAAATTTGAAAGTCTCAAAGCTTTTACCACAGTTGTAGAAGAAGGGGGTTTTGCTGCTGCTGCACGAAAATTGCAGCTATCCCGTTCAGCAGTAAATAAATTTGTAATTAATCTGGAAAATCAATTAGGGGTGCAATTGTTTTACCGTACAACTCGCAAAGTTACACCTACAGATACAGGTAGAGCTTTTTATGACCGATGTGTTGATATTCTTAGCAGTCTTGAAGAAGCAGAATTAGCCGTTTCCCAACATAGTCAACAACCCAGAGGCATACTTAAAATCAATGCTCCTATGTCCTTTGGTATTTCTTTTTTTGGTGCCAAAGTTGCTGAATTTATGACTCGTTATCCAGATATCAAAATTCAATTGACTTTAGAAGATCGTTTTGTTGACCCTATTACTGAAGGCTATGACCTAAACATGAGAATTGGTTCCTCACCCCAATCACCAAATTTAGTCGTTAATCAGATTAAAACATTTCCTTGTTTCATTTGTGCTGCACCAGACTACCTTCAAGCTCAAGGAATTCCCCAATATCCCAAAGATCTCAAGCATCATAATTGTCTACACTATGGTTATCTTGCTTCTGGTTGTCAGTGGTTGTTAATTAAAGATGGCAACACCGAAAAAATTAGTATTAATCCAGTTTTTTGCGCTAATAATGGCGAAGTTTTGAGAGATGCTGCGATAAAAGGTTTGGGAATTGTGATGCTACCAGATTTTATTCTTAACTCAGCATTGAGGCAAGAAGAATTACAAATTATTTTGCCCGAATATCAACCAGTAGGTCTCAGTTTATGTATTTTTTATCCCCTTAATCGTCATCTTTCTACTAAAGTTCAGTTATTTACTCAATTTCTGCAAGAGTATTTTTCTGAAGATTAATCTTATACTAAATCTTGTTTAGATATAACACTTTAAATTTGTGGGAATTTAGAATTCAGAAAGGTTTAAGCTAATTCTATGCTTTAAACTAAAAGTATACTTTGGTAAGCGGATTTAGCTGTTGATCGCTCATTAGCAATACGGCATAACTGTGAGAAATACGATATTTTTTGTTTAAGGATTGCGTAATTTAACCAACGTGAGCGTCCAAGGAACTGAATTTTGTTAGCTCTGAGAAAAACAGGACAAAAAAATAGGGTAGTTTTAACAACTACCCTTGTATATTCCACGAATTAACTGACTTGAAAAATCTTACGATTGATTAGCTAACAGCAGCAGCTTTTTTAGTACTAGCAGCTAATTCACCACTAGAATATTTACTGGCAAAATCATCTAAACTGATTTGTTTGATTTTGCTTGCATTTCCAGCAGTCCAGAATTGTTGATAGCGGTCAGAACAAACTTGTTTCATGTACTTCATTGAAGGTTTCAAGAAGTGACGAGGATCGAAGTTAGAGGGGTCTTTAGCAGCAGCTTCGCGAATTGCAGCAGTGATAGCCAAACGGTTATCAGTGTCGATGTTTACTTTACGAACACCGCTCTTGATACCTTTTTGGATTTCTTCTACGGGTACACCATAAGTTTCAGGGATTTTACCTCCATATTGGTTAATCATGTCTAACCATTCTTGGGGTACAGAAGAAGAGCCGTGCATTACCAAGTGAGTGTTGGGAAGACGGTCGTGGATTTCTTGAATACGGCTAATAGCAAGAATTTCACCAGTAGGTTTACGAGTGAACTTGTATGCACCGTGGCTAGTACCGATAGCAACAGCTAGAGCATCTACTTGAGTACGCTCTACAAATTCTACTGCTTCATCAGGGTCGGTTAATAGTTGGTCTTTGCTGAGAGCTCCTTCAAAACCGTGACCATCTTCAGCTTCACCTTTACCAGTTTCTAGAGAACCTAAACAACCTAGTTCCCCTTCAACACTAGCACCGACAGCATGAGCTACTTTTACTACTTCTGATGTAACGTTAACATTGTACTCAAAACTAGCAGGAGTTTTAGCATCAGCTTCTAAAGAACCATCCATCATAACGCTAGTAAAGCCATTACGTATTGCAGTGTAGCAAGTAGCAGGGCTATTACCGTGATCTTGGTGCATTGCGATGGGAATATGGGGATAGCTTTCTACTGCACCCAAAATTAAGTGACGGAGGAAGTTTTCTCCTGCATATTTACGCGCACCGCGAGAAGCTTGCAAAATGACTGGACTGTCTGTCTCGTCAGCAGCAGCCATAATTGCTAGAATTTGTTCTAGGTTGTTTACGTTAAATGCAGGAATGCCATAACCGTTCTCTGCTGCGTGATCTAAAAGCAGCCTCATAGGGACGAGAGCCATAGATATCCTCCTAATCTATTCTGTTGGATTTAGTAAATAAGTTTTTAAGAAAATTAAACTTCCTTATCTGTCAATCTTAAGATATTTTTCACTTTTATATGAAATTAAATTAATAAATCATAAATTCTGTATTTTGATTTGCTGCCACCAACGATTAAGAGGAAAATAAATTGCTGGACTCCACAGACTAGTAACAATAGCAGAAGTGAGAGTTATACGCTGATAATCCTGCCAAATTCTCGAAAAATAAGCTGGATGATAGCTTATATACTGAAAAGCAAAGATTGTCTCAGATATAAGAGTCATTAAGAAGACAATAAGTGCAGCCGAAATAAAGTCTTCTCCAAGATATTTTTGTTTGTTAAGACTTGCTGTAATAACTCCTACTACAACTAAACTGAGGACATGGGAAGGATGAGAAACAACGATCGCATCATAAATCCATCCTACAGCAATTCCCGCGATCGCAGCTTGCCAAATCGATCTTTTAACACTCCAAGCCACAACCCAAATTAAGAGCCAGTTGGGACTAATACCTAGTAATTCCAATCCAGGGATATCTAATAGCATCAGCATCGCGCAAAACATTACTGAGCCTACTACGATGAGAATATTGAGACATTTAACATTTAACATTTATCATTTATCATTCAACGAAGTTGCCCGAAGCGCAATCTTTTTAATGATATGTGAGATTAAGCAAGAAAAAAAGTCTGAAACTTAAATAATTAATACTCAATGAACAATGAACAAGTATTTGAAGTTTCGTTTTCTCATAAATCAATGCTTGTTGCTCTATGATTTTATGACAATTAGAATTCTGGCATGAGATTGAATTTGAGACTTTAATCTTGCTGTTTAATGTTTGATATATCCCAAGATACTTTTATATAAATGTTGATGATTCATTGATAATTAATCAATATGGTTTCCGACAAATTCAGATATCAACTCCGAAAAGAAGCCCAAAAATGGCAGGATGAGGGCTTAATCGAACCAGACATATATCAAAGATTAGCTACTCGCTATCATTTTGAAAAGTTAGAGACTATTTCTAACAATCGCTTTTTAGCAGTCATAATTACCCTCGGTTTTATTCTCCTTGGGTTAGCTGTGATTACTTTTGTCGCTGCTAATTGGCAAGTCTGGTCAAAGTTTATTAAAGTTTCGATTTTACTGGGTTTCTTTATCCTCATAAATACGGCAGGATTTTATTTGCACCGAGAACAATCTGAAGATTGGCAAGCTCGATTAGGACAAGGATTATTACTCCTAGGTGGATTGAGTCTAGGAGCTAATATTGGCTTAATGTCTCAAATATTCCATCAAACAGGGGCAGTCTATGAACTGTTCTTATTCTGGGGTTTTGGAGTATTAGTTATGGCTTATGGATTAAGATTAACTTCTTTAGGAGTTTTGTCCTTAATTCTTGTAGGTATTGGCTACTTTTCAAGCTTTTCAGCACTATATCAAGCAACTCTGAATATCGAGATACAATTAATGCCCTTACTGATTGGCATATTATTTATTGCTTTGGCTTATTGGTGTAAGTCTCGCTGGATTTTTGCCCTAAGTATGATTTTATTTACTATTACTTTAAATACAAATTTTACTATTTTAATTATAGATTTATATAATCAGAATTCTAATTTTTTACCTAATATAATATTTTTAGGTTTTTATACTTTACCTTCGGTTCTACTCTGGGCTTATCAAGATGATTTAGGATTTTTGTCTAACAGAGTATCTTTAGGATTTTCAGCTATTAGTCGCAAAATATGTATTTTCTACTTAGGATTATTATTTTACATTTTATCTTTTAACTTCTGGTCTTATGACAACTTAGGCTCTAGAAAAAAAGTAACTATAGAATCAGCAATACCTTCAGAATGGTTTCCCTTAATAGCAATCTTAACTATTTTATTGATTGTCTCAGTCTGGTGGTGGTGGAAACTGGGTAGAAGTCAAATAAATGATTTATTATGGCGTATTGATCGTAATAGTTCTGCTATCGGAATTATGATTTTAACTACTAGTTTATTGATATGGTGGCATCAAAGAATAAATCCTTTAGGTGAATTAGCTACTGTAATGTTTAATTTACTGTTATTCCTATTAGCAATTGGCTTGATTCAGCAATCTCTTAAGTCTGGCAAACGCCTTGGATATTGGTGGGGAATTATCTTACTATCACTGCAATTATTTTCTCGGATGCTGGAATACGATACAGGGTTATTATTTAAGGCTGTTGTGCTATTTGTTTCAGGAATCAGTGTAATTTGTGCAGGAATTTGGTTTGAAAATAATTTAAAAAGATTGCAGGAAATAAGGACTTCTGAAGAGGGAATTAGTAGTTAGTGGTTAGTTGTTGATTGTTCATAGTTCATCGTTCATAGTTTATCGTTCATGTTTCATTGCTGGTTTTTGTTTGTTCTCTATTCTCTATTTCCTGTTCTCTGACTGCTTATTACTCATGAATAATAATAATTCTAAAAATAAAATTGCTTGGTGGAAGTTTTTATTACCTTTTACTGTGCAGCTATTAATTGTTTTAGCAGTTCCTAGCCAAAGTTTATATACTTATGCCTTTGGTAAAACTGTTACTATTCAAACAATTCCAGTGGATCCTTATGATTTATTGAGAGGCTATTCTCAAACCCTACGTTATGATGTTCTTTCTAATTGGAATGATCTTAAAAAACTTCCTGGGGGTGAAAATTTAGAAAAAAGAGTAACTTTTTATGTGACATTACAAGCTCCTGAATCTTTAGAGCAGCAGCCACCTCTCCCTTGGACTCCTATAGCTGTAAGTCAGGTAAAACCTGATAATTTAGCTGAAAATCAGATTGCCATAGCTGGTAATCATCTAAATTATAGATCGGTAGTTTATGGCTTAGAAACTTACTATATGCCAGAAAATAAAAGAAATAAAATTAACGAAGAAATTAGCAATTTACAACGACAGTCCAACGGCAAAGTTCCCTTTGTAGTAGATGTAAAAATCGACTCCAGGGGAAAAGCAATTCCCCTCAGTCTATGGATTGGCAATCACAAATATCAATTTTGATTCTAAACCCGATCCATTTTGAGACCTGGAGTTTTTGACCATACTCGGATATACTCCAGACTAAAAGTATACTTTTATACTTTCGTCAGCGAATTTAGTATAATACCAAATCCGATTTAGATACCCCACTTAAAAATTAGACAAAACAGAGGACAGAAGGATTTTATCAGGAACAAAGAAAAAGGGGTTTTGAGATGCGGATTTGGTATAACAACTAATCGAGCTAAGGTTTTACAATCACGCGCTCGCCTGTTTGAATGAATTTCAAGACTCAAGTTTCCTGCTCGGAGTCTAGTTTCAAACAACAGCGAGTCGTTCCTGCCCTTTCTGCTACTGCTATTACTTCAATTGCAGTACCTGATGAACCTTTCACCACCCACTCTACATGACGGCGGAAATCTGTGCCCAAAGCCAACTTTTCAAAAGCTTTGTTAGCGCGACCTTCCAGATGCTCAATTTCTTGTTCCAATTGCCCACTAATTAAGGTCACTCCTTCTGGTAAAGATAAAAGTACTTCAATAGGACGTACTGACTGACGTTCTAAAGCTTTTCGGCTGGTGTAAGTAGGCAAGAATCCCTGATTTGACCACTGGACAACAACATGATAAATGTCTCCTCCTTGGTAAGTAACTTCTGTGCGTTCAACTACTAAGCGGGGAGACATTAGAGCGTGAGCGATCGCAAATTGACATTGTTTTTTACATAAATCGGGTAAGTATTCAGCAGGGGCATTTTGCCAGACGGCTTTTTCATCCCAACCGCCAATTTCTACTTCTCCCAATTGAGGATGGTGAAAGGGTTGCCAGTTAATGAAACCTTTTCCCCCTAACTTTTCATCATTCCACTTTAATAACTTCAGAGATTCTTCGGGAGGGGAATAGCGAAACCACTTGACGTAATCTTTCTTCTGAATTCCAGCTTCAGTGGGCGCGTCCCACAGCTCGATAGTAAAACCAAACCAACCAAAGTGATCGTAACCATAGTCATCCATCAAGCCATAAATTACTTCTTTGGGATGGTAACGGAAATCATGATACACAGAGACGCAGTTATAGCCCGTTATTTGTTTTCCCTGTTCCCCAATAAGTTGGTAAATCTCTAAATCCTCCACAGGGAAGTGTTCGTCAGGGTGAGTGGCGTAGGGGCGCAGAATAACGGCGGAGTAAGTATGATAGCTGATAAAGCCGTTGATGTTGCGGTTCTGATGCCAAAACTCTGCTTCCGCACGGGTTTCTGGCTCGGAAAAGGGAAAATCTCCTGCCCCTTTTTGTTGAGCCTCTGGAGACCATTGGTGGGGATAGTTACGGTTGAAATCCATCCCTTCCAACGGTGGAGCTAGCTTAATGCTGTAGCCGTCGTAATTGTGGATTAATCCTTCTGGAAGCAGGGTATAGTAAGTGCCACCAAATTCTGAGGGTTCGCGATGCACCATCAAGCGGGGGTCTTGCTCTGAGACTTTCCACGCTCCACACTCATCCTTAATTCGCATCTGTAGGATTAAGCCGTCTCCATTAACATCTTCCCGATGAAGTCCATCCTGTGCATCGGGATAAGGATAGGGACGGACGCTGGAACGGAGTCGATAAGGTGTAGTCAAATATTTCTCCGCTCCATCTACTGCTAAACGGGGTAGAACATAGACAGTGTAGTGGTCTAGTAGGCGCGTAATTTGGGGGTCTTGATGGTACTGGTTCATCAGATAATAGATCATGTAGCAAGCCACTGCTGATCCCGTTACTTCTCCCGCATGAGTATTAGCATCTATCCAATAGCCTGGTTTTTCCAGATAGTTTCCCGTCTCTTGATTAGTGAGAATACCTAACCAGATGTCTCGTCCCGCGTAACTCTTACCAATCACTTTCAACTGAATCAGTTTTGGGTGAGCCTTAGCGACTTGGCTGAGGTAATCTACCAGTTCTTGGTAGGTGTAGTAGTGACTGAAATCAAAATCTTTAACAGCCATAAACAATTTATCACTCAAAAAAAGTTTAGTTTAGCTTCTTTCAAGCTTATCTTCTTTCTATTGTTTCTCACTAATTAAGTTGCCAACACAACCTCGTAACAAATAATCATATTTTTCTATAGCAATCCGATTTGATACGAAATCCGATTCTCAAAAACCACTTTTAATCATCTTGATTAAAAAAACTAAATCCCTCCTGCCGTGACCGAAGGGAATGCTAAAGCAGATTGTACCCTTGTCCTAAAGGATACCGCTAATTGGACTTTGGACAAAATAATTAAGTTTTTAAAACAGGAATTAGGAATTCCCACCATTCCCGTTAAGCTTGCTTTGCGTCATCATTAACAATCAAGATTTGCTTATGACTCATGTGTCGTACTCTCCGAACTTTCAAGTGGGAAGGTAAAGTAAAAACTGCTGCCTTCAGCAAGAATGCTTTCAACCCAAATTTTCCCGCCGTGCTGTTCCACAATATGGCGACATATTGCTAAACCCAAACCCGTTCCTCCTTTTAGGCGAGAATCTGTAGCATCTACCTGATGAAAACGCTCGAAGATACTTTCCAGTTTGTCAGAGGGAATACCTCTTCCGAAATCTTTCACTGCAAATAAAATCTCTTGATCATTTTTATGGTGTTGTTGAGACGTTATCCAGACTTGATCATCAGCAGTAGAAAACTTAATGGCATTGCTAATTAGATTCGTTAGGGTTTGTAGAATACGCTCTCTATCTCCCCAAAAAATAATAGATTTAGAATTGGTTTTAAGGACAACTTGATGGGCTTGAGCCACAGGAAGCAACATAGCTACTGCCTGGTTAATCAGCTCCTCACTATCACACTGTTGTTTTTCCATCTTCTCTTGCCCCGATTCAATTCGTTCGAGGTCAAGAATATCATTAACTAGGTTTACCAGGTGTTGACTATTTCTCAGAGCTACATTGGACATTTTTTGTCCTGGGGGTGAAAGTTTTCCCAAACGACCAGCATCTAGCAACTGTAGTATTCCATGAATCGAAGTTAGTGGAGTTCGCATTTCGTGACTGGCAACGGCAATAAACTCATTTTTCATCTTTTCAATAGCGTGACGCTCAGTAATATCTAAACCAATGCTTATCGTTCCGCTGACTTCTCCCTTCTTATTCCGTAATAGAACAGTATTCCAAGAAATAATTTTTTCCGCTCCCGACTTACTCAGAATTGAGTATTGGTATGAGGTAAGAGAGGTTTGTAGTAATATTTCCTTAAAAATCTGCTGTGCTTGCTGGAATTGGGACTGGGGTACAAAAATATTAAACCAATTTTTACTCAACACTTCTCCTGAAACATATCCAGTTAATTGCAGAAAGAAGGGATTGACATATTCCACCTGCCCGTTGCACTCTAGCCCTACAACTACTAAGGGTACATTCTCTAGTAGCGTCCTCCAACGGGACTCTAATTCTTGTAGGTTAGCTTCTGCCTGCCGACCCTCTTCTAGTTGGCATTCCAACTTTTCCTTGGCTTGAGTGAGTGCCATAGTCCTTTCTGCTACAAGTATTTCTAGTTCTTCTTTTGTCTGTTGAAGAATTGTTTCTGCTTGTTTGCGAACAGTAATGTCTTCAACTACATATGAGAAACAAACTCGATTACCTGTAGTTTTTACAATCGGGCAGACCGTAGCAGATAACCAGCTTGTACTAGTCCCTGTGGTGTCAGCATACTCAAAGTGGACAGGACTACTAGTTTGTTGGCTTTCACGATAATATTGAATCCACTGGCGTACCTGAGCTGGAGGTTGCCCAAGAGTGGTTGCCAATCGATTTCTCATTGCTTCTGGTGTAAATCCCCAAAATTTTGCTGTGGTTACATTATCTTCAATATGCAGGATGTCATCCTCCACGAGCTCGACAATTCCCATCATCAAAGGAGAACTATTGAAAAAGCTGCGCAGAGTAGATTCCTTTTCTTGCAGCTTGACGGAAGCCTGCTGATGTTCGATCTGTTCTTGGGTTAACTTTTGGTTGATTATTGTTACTTGTTGGTTCCGCCGTTGGGCTGTTTGAGCCAGATGAACCGCACTTGTTCCTAGTACAGCCATAACCAATCCCCCACTTAAGACCAATCTAGGCAGTGGGGATTGTTGGGCAACTAGTAATTCTCTTGTGGGCCAGACTCTTAGGTGCCAGGTGACACCTTCCCAAAAAATTTCTTTCTCCTGTATCCATTTGGGATCTATCGAACTACTGTGCCCAGGAAAACTACGGCGGTAGATTTCTTCAGTGCCTTCCAAAATAGCGAGGGCGTATCCAGGTGCTATTTTTTCTTGGTCTAACAGAGTATCTAGCAATGACTGAATGCGGAAAACACCGAGAATAAATCCGTCAAATAAGACTGGTGAAGAGTGGGGAGTTACCGTAGTTTTGCTTGTCTTCAAGAAAATGGGGACATAAACGAGAAAACCTTTCCCACCTTGAACCAAATTAATGGTGCGCGTTACTGTTAGCGTATATCTTTGGCGGGAAGCTTCTAGAGCTGCTTTTCTTCGTGGTTCAAAAGCTAAATTGAGATTCTGAGCTGCTTCATTTCCTGCTAATGGGACAATCCAGCGGACGTTAAACTCAGAGTCGATCCATTCGATTGCCTGGAACCCAGGATAGTCTCTGAGATAGTTTTGGGCATCTATTTCCCATTCAACTTGAGGCATCCCACCTCGGTTAGACCAACGCCGTTCCATCCGTATCAGTGCTTGAAAACGATTTTGTAGCTGTGAGTCAAGTTCCTGCTTGACACTGGCAGCTGCGACTTTCCCAAAATGCTGTTTATTGGCAAAGTCTTGCTCTAATAGGGCTTTCCAAAGCCAGCAGGTTGCGACTGAGAAACTCACCCCTATTAAAACAGGTAGCCCTCGCCAGAGCAAGTATTTTGTTAGTCGCAAGTTATCTAGTCTTAATCTCATGACTATCTTCTAGTATGGTTGCTCTGTTAAGCTATTAGAGGGATTGCTACTGGGAAACGAAAGCTCCGTCGATTTTTCCTTTTTTCAAAAACGGTGCCGAATCACTCGTCTATTTGTTTCTGGGTCAGGATAAGTGATGATCTTACATTCGTCTTTGTTTTTTCTTGGCATGATCACGAGTAATTTTTCAGGGCATTTTTGTCTGGTAGTGCTTGTCCAGATTTATTTTGCTATGAATCAGTTTATTTCTCTTCTATTAGCTTCAAAACTTCTTTTCACTTTCCTTGACATTATGTTTGATATCTTAAACTTGTTGCGAATGGTGCTGATCAGAAAAAATTTCAGACCATTGTAGAGAATAAATATCCTAGTGGAGATTTTCCCGATCTTGTAGCAATGGTGCAACAGTTTTTATCAGCATCACTCCAGATTAATAGTATCACCTCTGCTTGTTTCGGGATCTCGGGTGCCGTGGTCAATAATGCTTCTAGTTTGACCAACCTGGATTGGCAATTTGATGATCATAGATTAGAGAATGGCTTCAAATAGTACGGAGGGCTTTTTAGACTTGTGGAAAAGCTATTTATTTTTGTGCAATTAGTGTCGCAAACTTTGCTCTTATGGGATTACCCTGTTCATCCATTCGCTGAAACGTTCCCAACTCTTCGTTATATTTGCAAATTTTCCACAGATGATAATAGTTTTTAAGTTCATTTTCCGCAAAGGTAAAAGAAAACTCAATAGGACAGGGACAATCGTTTGTGGAGACAGGGGCAACAATCAAATTATATCCCCCAGGTAAGGTCACATCTTGCATATTTT
>JASJDB010000064.1 GCA_030065315.1 Xenococcaceae cyanobacterium MO_167.B52
AGTGCTCTAACCGCAGCCGATTTTAATAATGATGGATTTGATGACCTGGTAGTAGGAATTCCTGGGGAAAGTCCTGGTAGCGATCCTAAATCTGGCGCGATCGCAGTACTCAATGGTTCAGCCAATGGCTTAGTTGGTAGTCGTAGTTTCGATCAAGAAAGTCTAGGATTAGGAGATAACGAAGATGGTGATTTATTTGGTAGTGCTCTTGCGGTGGGAGACTTTAATAATGACGGATTTGATGACTTAGTAATAGGGGCTCCTGGGGAAAGTCCTGGGGATGACGAGAGATCGGGCACAATTACAGTTCTCAATGGTTCCGCTAATGGTTTAGTTGCCAGTCGTACCTTCGAGCAAGAAAATCTGGGATTGGGTAGTAATGAAGCAGGAGATTTATTTGGTAGTGCTCTAACCGCAGCCGATTTTAATAATGATGGATTTGATGACCTGGTAGTAGGAATTCCTGGGGAAAGTCCTGGTAGCGATCCTAAATCTGGCGCGATCGCAGTTCTCAATGGTTCAGCTAGTGGTTTAGTTGGTAGTCGCAGTTTTGATCAAGAAAATCTCGGACTGGGTAGTAATGAAGCAGGAGATTCATTCGGATTTGCTGTAGCTAGTAATCGTGAAGATAATGACAATGATCCTAACCCTAACCCCAATCCTCCTACTCCCGATCCCGATGGTAATCCTGATACTCTAGAACTATATCGGTTTAGAAATACTACCTTTGATCTAGGAACTTATTTATTTGTTGGCAGACAAGAAAGAGACGCTATTGTAGCTAATCCTAATTTGAATCAGATATTTGAATTAGAAGGAAATGGTGCTGTTGCTTTTGTTGGTAGTAGTAAACCTGGGGATGATTTAGTTCCCTTCTATCGCTTTCGGAATTTAGATATTTCGGGAACTTATTTATTTGTGGGAGAAGAAGAACGAAAAAGGGTTAAAGAAAATTTCTCAGAGCAATTTACAGAAGAAGGATTAGCCTTTTATGCTTTTGGGGCAGGTACAAATCGAGGGTTACCTTTTAACCGTTTTCAAAACAAGGTAAATAATACTTATTTATTTGCTGCTCCTACGGAATCTGCAATCATCAGAAATGATTCTGACTTATCTAATGTATTTATAGAAGAAGGTGCTGCATTTGAGGGGCTGATTTAACATCTCAAAAAAATATCAACCCAAGTAATAATTGTTGTTTCTAACTGGGTTTTGGCGAGAATATTTTTTCGACATTATTGCCTATTCTGGACTATTGTAATAGCGATCACTTATTATGGATTGCTTGATGCTAAACAATCTCAGAGAAGCTATCGATAAAATTATTATCGGACAATCAGACATAGTACAACAGTTATTAGTTGCTTTACTCAGTGGCGGTCATGTCATTATAGAAGGAGTACCAGGAACGGGCAAAACCTTATTAGTTAAAGTATTATCTCAGCTAATTGCTGCGGATTTTCGTCGCATTCAACTTACCCCTGATATACTCCCTTCGGATATCTTGGGTACAAATATATTTGATCTAAATACTCGTAGCTTTAGTCTGAAAAGAGGACCAGTATTTACTGAAATCCTACTGGCTGATGAGATTAATCGCACACCTCCTAAAACCCAATCCGCACTTTTGGAGGCAATGGAAGAGCAGCAAGTCACCTTGGATGGGGAAACGATTGAGTTACCACCCCTATTTTGGGTAGTTGCCACTCAAAACTCTTTAGAATTTGAAGGAACTTATCCTCTACCAGAAGCACAACTTGATCGCTTTTTATTTAAGCTAGTCATAGACTATCCAGAAAGAACAGCCGAAAAACAGATGTTGCAAAATGCTCAAGCAGGATTTAGAGCTAAAAGAATTGATTTAGAACAATTACAATCTGTAGCTACTGTAGAAGATATTATTGCTTGGCGTGAGCAAGTACAACAAGTACAAGTAGAGGAGAACATTCTAGATTACTTACTATCCCTGATTGAACAGACTCGCCAACATTCCGATCTGGCTTTGGGCGCATCTCCACGTTCTGCGGTAGCTTGGTTACAAGCAGCAAAAGCCCATAGTTGGTTATTAGAAAAAAATTATGTTACACCAGATGATGTTAAGGAAGTAGCATTGCCTTTGTTACGTCACCGTTTAATTTTGCAACCAGAAGCACAATTGGATGGAGTAGAAATAGAGACTGCTATTAACTCGATTTTAAAACAAGTTCCTGTACCAAGGTGACCGCAAAATTTCATGATGAATATAGACTACATACACGGCTATTCTACTGAGGAACAACAAAGATTAATCCAACAAGCAGAATATTGGAAAGATGATTTAATTTTACGCAACATTAATTACAATTCTGGGGAAAGCTTCTTAGAAATTGGCTGTGGTGCTGGGGGAGTTTTGGGAATTATGGGAACAGCTTTTCCTGGTTTGAAGTTATCAGGAATCGACTTAGAAGCCAAGCAAATTAATTATGCCACTCAATATCTCAAGCAGTTGGGATTAGCAGCAGAGTTAAAAATTGGAGATGCTAGTACTCTACCTTGGTCAGATAATAGTTTTAATCATGTTTATATGATTTGGTTTTTAGAACATCTTTGTAATCCTTTGGGAATAGTCCAAGAAGCTTTTAGAGTTTTAAAACCAGGAGGCACAATTACAATTGCTGAAACAGATTACCGTACCATCGTAATTAGTCCCGAATCAGAAGATTATCGCTATTTACAACAAGGTCTATGTGAACTGCTAATTCAATCTGGAGGGAATCCTTATATTGGACAATCTTTGGGTAATTTTTTAACTCAATCTGGATTTAAAAAAGTCAATAATAAGGCTCTTGCCTTTCATTATTTTTCTCGTAAAGCTCCTAAGAAAGTTGCAAGTTTTATTGACTATGCAAGTTACTGGTTAACTCCTACCCTTCCCCAGATAGTGGAGAATGCCAAGAAAGATCTTGAATCTTTACAGGCTGGATTAAATGATTTTAATAGTATAAAAAATAATCCTAATGGAGCTATTACTGCGGTTATTTATCGAGGGACTGGAATTAAATAAAATTAAAAATGCTAAATTTTAGTTCATTTGAATTGTCTTCAGAACAACAAGATTTAATCCCCGTTTATCGTAGTAAATGGCAGTCTATTGCTCTCTCAAATGAAACAATAAATCGTGCTTCTATAGCAACAGCTATTAATGCTGCCTACGATTTCATCAATTTAGAACCACCAAATATCTTATTTTTTTCTAATCCTTCTGCTGCATTAGAATATATTTATGGCGAAACCCAAAATAATCTTTATAATTTTAACAATATTTCTTTAGGTCATCCTGTTGCTTATATTTTAGTTGATAAATTATTGGGAAATATTAGGGGGCAATTGAAAAATAAACCCTTGGAACAAGCATTAAAAGGTAATTTAGATGAGGGGTTAACAGATTCAATGATCTCTGAAATAATAACTAAAATTGAAGAAGCCAAGGGATTTTCCCTAATTGTCTCAAATATTAGTTATATAATCGATGAGTCTGCCAAGGATTCTGATGCCAATACAATAACTAAAACTATATTCAAAGTTGCTTTTAGATTGGGATTTATTTTTATTAAATATTTTGCTATTCCTATATCTAAAATATCTAAAAAAATCAATCAGATTATTTTCAATAAAGAACAAACTGATAATGGGCTGGTGGAGACAGGAGTTTTCTTATTTACGGGTAAAACAAATAAAAAAAATCAATATAGACTACCATTTGTAGAAATAACTAGTAGATTAACTAATGTATTTATCCCGCAAATAATGGCTGACTACGGATATTATATTGATTATTGTCATAATGTTTTGCATTGTGATCGTGATGAAAATAAATGGAATATTTTTTATAACTTAATTACTAACTCTGGTTGGATTTTTTCCTATAAAAAAGTAGCAATTGTTTGTGAACGTCATAGCGTTGAATAAAAATCGTGCTTCTGGAATTAAATAGAAATATTAAATTAATTTGGCATAGGTACTTACCACAAATCGCCAAAGTCTCCAAACAGAGGTGAGTCCCCGAAATCTCCAAAAGGAGAAAATATAGGTGCATCCCCAAAATCTCCAAACAGAGGTGAATCACCAAAATCTCCGAAAAATGTCAATAATTCAGGATCAGTATTTCCCCAATTAGTCATTTCTAACCGTTGACGGTTTTCTTGAAGTTTTTGCTGAATTTTTGCTACTCGTTCTGATATTGTTTGAGGAGTTTTAGTTACTTTAGCTTCTGCTATAGTACTGTCTAAGGATGCCAAAATAATTAATAATCCGAGATAGCCAATTTTTGTCGTGATTTTCATAAATTAAATTCCTTTGTCAGTAGATAGTTATATAGCTGTTATTTAACCTTTCTCAAATAAGTTAGGTACAGTCAATGAACAATGAACGATGCCCTAAAGGATACACCTTCGGATAAACGATGAACGATGAACGAAAACCAAGATATTTGTTGTATCTCATTAAAATCAGAACTGCTATAGTCCTAAATAGTTTTCGATACCTTGTAAGACGATATCAGCGATAATTTGTTTATTATATTGACAAGCCATTGTTTCTGTACTGATAAAAGTCTTGTTTTCCCAATATTTATTACTAGGTGCACCTCCACCACACAAACTAAAATAGTCACAAGAATTTTGACATTTTGTTACTCCTTGGAAAATATCATGGTAAATTCGTTGAAATTTTTCTGTCGTACAAATTGATTCTAAAGAATCTTGCTGAAAATTACCTAAGATAAAGTTGCCATAATCTCTACTAGGCATTGCCAATAATTCTGGAGAAAAGGTAGAAAAATTTCCTTGACTATCAATACTGACAGTTGAGAAAGGATGAGAGAGTTGATTCTGTCGTCTTAATTTTCCTGTAAGAATTAAGGAGCTAATTTGTTCAAATTCTCGTACTTGAAAAGCACCTTTAGTAGCTGTTGTTAATTCCCAAAATCTTTGAAAAAAAGAGTAAACTCGCTTCCTATGTTCATTGATTTTAAGGGAAGAATTACGGTTAATACCTTCAATTTCTTCAACATTAAAAGCTACTCTATTAATATTATGATCTCGAAAAAATTGGAAAATTTCATCAGGATAATCTAAAGAAGTTGCTGTTAATACGGCAATAATTTGAAAATCTATTTCATTTTGTTGAAGTAACTTAATACCTCTCATTGTACCAGCATGGCTTCCCAAACCAGTTCGAGTTTTACGATAGGTATTATGGATAAAATCTGGTCCATCTAAACTGACACCAATTTTTACAGGATATTGGGTGAATAAATCACACCATGCTTGATTGATTAATGTACCATTAGTTTGAATGGAATAGGTTATTTTAGGATTTTTCGGTGAAATTTTTAGTTCTAAGTTTTTAATAATCTCAAAAGCTGATTGATAAAAGCTTAAAGGAACAGCAAGAGGTTCTCCAGCGTGCCAGCAAACAGTAAAAGCATCCTTAGTAAAAGAACTGGTTAATAGTTTTTGAAAAATGGGGGTGATTAGTTCTAGAGATAATTGTTTTTTGCTCTTTCGATCAGGTAGATAACAGTAATCACAATCCAGATTGCAATAAGGTGTTGCTTGAATGATTACTAAGCGTAGCGGTCCAAATGAATTAATATCTGGTGTTGTGAGTTTTTTGACATCAGTAAGTTTATCATTATGACAAGAGTCTGGAATTAACTGTTGTGCCATCATCAAAATGCTGTTGTAGGTATTCTTTCTACTGAATCAACAATACTTTGAAAGTAATCGGTTAAAATTTCTTCGGAATAGGGAACAACTCCAGTTTCTCCAAACCACCTATCAAACATTTGTTTAAATTCAGGATCTTCAATAAGATAACCTTGAATTGCTCGCAGAATACTGTAATTAACAAAATCTCTCCATTTAGAGTCATTTTCTGGTAGTAAACAGGCGTAAGATTCTCTGTTAATTAAATCATCTTCGGGAATGATTTCCCAGGCATTGGGTTTAGTTGCAGTTGCTTTAAGTGCTTCTAGAAGAATCCCATCACTGGCATAGATATCAATTTTTCCTTGTTGTAATTGGTCTAAACCATCGCTACGACTTGCTACTTTGACTAAGTTAAGTTGGGAGTCCAAAACTTTCAGTACTGCCTCATTGGTAGTATTTGCTTCCACACCAATGCGTAACTTACGCAAGTCTTGACGGGAATCTAGCTTTTGACCCTTGGGAACCAGCAATTGAGTTCCAGTCACAAAATAGCTCAGGGAAAAATCGATATATTTCTCTCGATTCCAAGTAAAACTGGTAGGACCACAAGAAATATCTACTTGATTATCCATTATCAGATCAAAGCGATTTTCGGTATTAGCTTCCACCAGTTCTAGTTCTATTGATTGTTTTAAGGCTTTTTCCAGTTGATTTTGAACCACCGTTAAAATATCAATGCTATAGCCTACCCATTGGTCATTTTCATTGATATAGCCAAAAGGTTTGGCATCTTGCCAAGCTCCAGCCCTTATAACTCCTGTACGCTGAATTCGTTCTAGGGTTGTTTCTGCTTTACTAGGAAGTTGTAAGCATAAATGTAACAGCGATCCTAGGATGCTGACACCTAACATTTTGTAAATGTAATTTTTCATACATAAAGTATTGAATCTTAAGAAAAAAGGTAATACAAGTATCAAGAAAATAGTAGAGTTAGTCTGAATTAATTACCATTAAGTTTTTCTCAGTAAACTTATCATATTTTTCTAAATTCTCTAGCTTTAAATATAAACTTTTATTTCGAGATTTGATTTTTTATCGAGTAAATACCTAAGCACAATTATTTTTAGGGATCTTGATCTTCTCTTTTTCTATTTTCTATTCTGTCTCTTAACTGTACGTCCCCAAATCAATCAGCCTCTCAATTCTGATCTAATCTTTGCAGAAGAAAAATTCATATCCTTCCCTAAACAACAGCAAGAAAATTTATAGTCATTTCAATTTAGAGTGAGACAATCTCTTCTGGCTATGAAAAGTTTTCAGCTAAAAAAGTTTCATTCTTATTTGAAACAACTATACTAACAGAGTCTGCTAAACCCGTAAGTAACTACTGCTAAGGGGGAAATTTACCCTGCAAGAGGGTTAATAATGGGAGAAAGTGGCAATATTATTCTAACTACCTATCCCATTGATCAGGTTCAGCGTATTCCCCATAGCTCTTCTAATTGTCATAATTCTTGAAATATAGCAGTTCTGGTACTGGTGAGGTACAGTAATCTTCAGGGTTCATCATTGTTCATTGGTTGTACCCCATAAATGTGAGAACCGCTATATAAAATTCCTTAACCTCTTATCAATGGCTAATAACTATCAAAGTACTTTAGTTTTCATGCGAATTGCCTGAGTTGCTAAAGTCTTACCAAAATCCCAAACTGCACCAGGAACACGATGAGCGTCTGCGACCACATCCTTGACAGCAGTAATAATCCAGCGACGATCATCCTCACTTAAGGTGAGGGTTGGCATAAACTTGACAACATTCATACCATGCCCTGCAACTTGGCAGAGAATGCGATGGCGAGAAAACAAGGGTACAGTTATCATCTGGGAGAATAATCCTTTATTAGCTGATTCTAAAGTTTTCCAAGACATTTTCAGCGACCAACTACGGGGTTCGGCAAATTCTAATGCCATCATCATGCCCAATCCACGAACTTCTTTGAGGCATTCATATTGTTCTGTTAAGGGTTTAAGTTCAGAAACGATGCTTGCTCCCATTTGAGCTGATTTCTCAATTAGCTTTTCTGACTCCAAAACCTCTAATGTGGCTAGTCCAGCTGCCATTGCTAAATTATTTTTACTAAATGTACTGCCATGAACCACTGCTCGGTCTAAACGGTTGAATACTTTATCGAAAATCCACTGTCGGCAAGCAACTGCACCTACTGGAACGAATCCCCCGGAGAGAGCTTTTGCCATACAGAGAATATCTGGCTCTACTCCCCAATGTTCCACAGCCCACCATTTTCCTGTACGACCTAGACCAGTTTGCACTTCATCAGCAATAAAAATTGCCCCATATTTCTGACAAAGTTCCTTAGCATCGGGTAGATAATTTGCTTCTGGAATCCAAACCCCATGTCCTTGAATTGGTTCTGTAATAAAAGCAGCAACATCTTTGCGGGCAAGAGCTTGTTCTAGGGCAGCTAGGTCTCCGAAAGGCACTTCAATAAAATCGGGCAGTAGAGGACCAAAACCTTCTCGGAAATAGGGATCACCTGTTGCCGAAAGAGAACCTAAGCTTAGTCCATGATAGCCTCCTTGACAATAAACAATCTTGGAACGTCCTGTAGCATAACGGCTAAATTTAATCGCAGCTTCTACGGTTTCGGTGCCAGAGTTAGCAAAGAAAATTCTCTCTAAGCCATTGGGTGTAATCTCAACTAGTTTTTCTGCTAGTAGTCCTGAAAGTAAAGATACATCAAGCTGCACTAGATTTGGTAAATTGGCATTCAATACTTCCTGAAGTACTTGAATCACTTGAGGATGATTACGACCTAAAGCAAACACACCAAACCCACTGAGGAGGTCTAAGTAGCGATTATCTTGATCATCAAATAGATAAGGTCCTTCAGCCTTAACATAGTTGCGATTAAAACCAATAGTCTTTAAAACGTTGACCATCTGCTTATTCAGATGCTCCTCGTGTAGCATAAAATTTTCTTGACTGCGTTGTTTGATTAGTTCACTAATTTTCATAATTTGAGTTTATAAAATTTTTAATTAAGAAATAGGGATTAGCTATGGGTTAATTAGTAAGAAGTAATTCCTTTATTTCCCCTAGTTGCCTTGCTTGCATATCTTCTTTCAAAACCTAAGATTACAATTTGACAGTTCTAGATTGGGGTGGTCGTGAAGGCAAAAAATTGAGTATATTGAGAGCTACTTTAGAGACCGTGCTTAACAATTTTGGTTGGAGAAGTCTCTGATCAAAGTAACTCATGCGTCGAGTATTTTCCTCAAGACAAGCCGTCAGAAATGCTTGGGGGGTAAGAGTATCAATAAATGTGTTCGCTCCTGTAAAAGTGAAGCTCTTTTCTGGTTTCTGACTATTGGGATTACCTGTGATCGCTGCTAAATGCTTGATTGCTTTTCCATAATAGCAGAGTGTTTTTCCTGCTCCCAAAATCTTACTTTCTTCTCCTTGACTTACTTGTAGATAGGCAAACCAATTGATAAAAAACACAATATGGCTGGCTTCTTCATCTAAAATAGTGTCAAAAATAGCAAACAGTGGCTCAGGGAAGAAATGAGAAAGACGAGCCAGTTTAAAAATGCCAAAAGCGAGAAAAGAATCCACACATTCATTAAACCCAAACTTGATGAAAGCTGGCTCAATGTTCTGAGGCAGTGGCTCAGGGGTAGGAGGAACAATCTCAATGCCATAATGTTTAATCAAAAACTCAATTAATCTAGCATGGCGAGATTCCTCTTTACCTTGCAAAGATATCGCTTCTCTGACCAAGGGATCATTAATTGTTTTTGTATAGGCATTAATCATTGCTCCTGCTTTTTGTTCTGTAGCCAAAGCCGTTGCCCAAAATGGGATAGCCCGCAAACGTTGTAGAGCAATCTCATCAAGTTCTGGCCAAGGTAATTTTTCTGGTTCATATTGACGATGATTATCCAGAAAACTATAACAGAAAAGTTCTTTATGAGCCTCAGAGCCAATTTTCATCTCTAGTTTCCCACCTCTAAAACCTCACACTAATTTTAGTTATATCGTAAATTACTACTGCTAGCTAAAGATCAGATTTTTTGCCAGAATAACTTAGAATTCAAGGGTCTAGTCCCTAATGAGAAATCACAACTTCCTCAACTTGAACTATCACAGTGTATGCTATTGCCTATGAATTTGATTTCTTTTCTTTTGTCTTCTTCCTGGAGGATGGTTGCAATCGCAATTTTTACGGGATTTCTCAGTGGTGGCAGTAGTGCTGCTCTGATTGCCCTCATTAGTCGTGCTGCCTCTCGCGCTCCTGGGGTCTATTTATTTACTACGGTTTGGGCTTTTGTGGGACTGGCAGTAGTTGCTTTAATTACGAGTATTATTGCTCAAGTCATGCTGATTCGTCTCTCTCAGAATGCAGTATTGAAATTACGCATGAGCTTGAGTCGTCAGATTCTCGCTTCTGAGTTGAGTCATCTAGAAGAATTAGGCAATGCCAAACTTTTGGCAACTCTCACTGAAGATGTGCAAGCAGTTGCTAATGGTGTATATCAGATGCCTTTTTTGTTCATCAACCTAGCCATTGTCTTGGGCTGTATGATTTACATTACCTGGTTATCCTGGTCAGTAATTCTGATGGTAATTGGTCTGGCAGTGGTGGCAATTGGTAGTTGTCAATGGATGTTAAACAGAGGCAAAACAATGCTGGCTTTAGCTCGTAAAGATCAAGACACTTTGTTTAAGCATTTGGGTTCCATTACTCAAGGAATTAAAGAACTCAAGTTACACTATCGACGCAGAAAGGGTTTTTTAGAAAATCAACTCCTATCCACTGTTAGGAGATTCCGTCATCATAATGTTATAGGTCTAACCTTTTTTGCCACAACTTCTAGTTGGGGTCAACTCATATTCTTTTTTGCTCTGGGTTTTGTGATCTTCGCCCTGCCCAATTTTATGGCAATTACGCCTCAAACTCTTTCGGGCTATATTTTGACTTTCACCTACTTGATTTTACCGATGGAAAATATCATCAGTAAATTGCCCCTGTTTAGCAGAGCCAGCATTGCCTTAGAAAAAATTCAATCTCTGGGTTTATCTTTAGCTAATCGGCAAGAGTTAGTCCAAGTTCCCCCTCAAAATCAATCCTCTTGGCATTATCTACAACTCAATGGCGTAAATCATACTTACCGCACAGATGAACCAGATAGTAACTTTATTCTGGGTCCAGTTAATCTCAAATTTGCTCCCCAAGAAATAGTTTTTATTGTGGGTGGTAATGGCAGCGGAAAATCTACCCTAGCAAAATTGATTACTGGACTTTATATTCCTGAAGCGGGGGATATTATCTTTGATGGAGAACCAATTACCGAAAAAAATCGAGAATGGTATCGGCAACATTTTTCTGTGGTTTTCTCCGACTTTTACTTGTTTGAAGACTTATTAGGATTAGAAGATGGCAATTTGGATATTCAAGCCCAAAATTATCTCAAACTATTGCAACTAGACCGAAAAGTAAAAGTCAAAGATGGTCAACTCTCTACTACGGCACTTTCCCAAGGACAGCGTAAAAGATTGGCTTTACTCACGGCTTATTTAGAAGATAGACCAATTTATCTGTTTGATGAGTGGGCAGCTGATCAAGATCCTAGCTTTAAGGAAACCTTTTACTGCCACCTATTGCCACAGCTAAGGGATCAAGGAAAAACCGTACTAGTAATCAGTCATGATGACCATTACTTTCATGTAGCAGATCGGATTATCAAACTGGACTATGGCCAAGTTGAATACGATAAACAGGAGCTTGAGTCTGGTCTGAATTTTTATCAACAAAACTAGACTAATACTAAATCGGCTTACCAAACTATACTTTTAGTTTAAAGCCCAGAATTAGTTTAAACCTTTCTGAATTGACCGATAGGGAATGACCGAAGGGAATACTTTAGTGCCTTTAGGGCTAAATTCTAAATTCTGAATTCTCACAAATTTAAACTGTTGTATTTAAACAGGATTTAGTATAACCATCCCATTAGCAAAAAGCTATCATGAGTTTAGTGTTGACTATTCCTTGACTTTAAGTATATGCGAGGCGATCAAATTTACGTCTATCGGAATCTTTGGGATTTCGACAGTATGTATGAACATCACGGTATTGATTGTGGTGATGGTACGGTGATTCACTATCGTAAACCCAGTGAAATTGTTGAAAAAACTTCTTGGGTAACTTTTAGTCGAGGTAATCAGGTATCAGTCAAGCACTATAGTCAAGGATTTTGTTTTGTCTCTGATATTGTAGTGGCTAGAGCCGAAAATAGGCTTGGAGAAGCTAAATATAATTTCCTATTTAATAATTGTGAACATTTTGCTACTTGGTGTAAAACTGGAATTAGTCATAGTAAACAAATTCAAGACTTTATCCCAGTTATGGGTAAGTTGAATAAGACCAAATTATACGAAGTTATTAAGCGATCGCTGAAACAAACCGATCATAATAATGCAGAGCGATTAGTACAACAAGCACTTGGCGATATTAAAGTAGTTTGGGATCAGATACAACCTGAATATAAACAAACAATCGCAGAAATAGAATCTTGGGAAAAGGTAGCAAAAGAAGCGGTAAAACGCGATCGCGATGATCTAGCTCGTGCTGCGTTAGAAAAAAAACGGGATTATCAACAAAAAGCTTGGAAACTCGAACAAGAGTTAAACGAACT
The DNA here is from genome assembly GCA_030065315.1 of Xenococcaceae cyanobacterium MO_167.B52. Classification (GTDB taxonomy): domain Bacteria; phylum Cyanobacteriota; class Cyanobacteriia; order Cyanobacteriales; family Xenococcaceae; genus JASJCP01. Next base: position 12,408 of record JASJDB010000064.1, read on the forward strand.
TGCTGATATGACAGAAAAGTTGTTAATCAATGACAAGTTTTAAGTCAATTTTGACCAACAAGTTAACTTAGAACTTAATAAATAAATCAAAGCGGTTTAATTAATTTATATAAAGATATATTACTAATTGCATAAAAACCAGTAATTTCACTGGAGTAAATAATGGAGAGTTTAAGTTCTTTTTGAACCACCGTTCATACCCCATCTTGTAGGTGGTTCTTTTTTTATTACTGCTACTAAGAATAAAGATCGTGCTTGGATATGCCCTTATGGGAAGTGGTATCCTTATCCGAAGGTGTCCTAAAGGATTCCTAAAGGATACACCTGCGGCAATACTGTCTGGTTAGGAAGGTTGTCTGTTGAGACAGAGAGAGGGAAGACAAGGGAGAGAGGGAAGAGAGGGGAGATTAACCTTAAAAGTTCTCTCCTCCCATACTTCCCACACTTCCCACACTTCCCACACTCTCTAATTTCATTAAGTTTTCAGGCTTATCCGAACAGTATTGACACCTGCGGATATACTCTTTAGGGTTAGGACTGAGCGAGAGCATACCCCACAATCAAGTTTTACTTAATTACTCATACCAGAAGGTAAACTTGGTTGAGGATAAGATTGGACTACAGGAGTATTCTCAAGTAACAGATTCCTAATTAATCTGGCTGCTAATTTTTGTGTGAGTTTTCCTGCTACATTTTGCCCTAGTTGTTGAGTTTCGGGTTTAGTAATAATTTTCACCACAACTCCCACAGTACGAGTTGGATCAAAACCTGGGGTTTGCTGCAAAATCTGAATAATATTCTTAATGTGTTTGACACTATAAGATTCTTCTCGTAGATCTACAGGAGTTTCTTGTACTGCTAAACCAACTTGCTCCCGAAAAACAGCAGAAAAGTTAAACCAAGTTCTACGCCCTAAATTATCTAAAGTATTGACAATTTCATCAGCTAGGCGCTCTCGTATAAATGACCCTCTCTCTGAGAACAAAAATTCTAAAGCCTGATCTACTATTTTGTCAAAATCATAATCTCTCGAATTATTGGCATTATTCATCAAGTTTTCTAAACGATGCCAACGGAAGCCTTCTTCTTTAAATAGTAGGTCTTTGAGAGAGGCTCGCAATTCTGGTGCAGGGTCAGTTAAAAGACGTTTGGCAATATAAGGATAAGCTTTACTAAGTACTTTAAAATTGGGGTCAATTCCAATCGCAATACCCTCTAAAGTAACCATAGAACGGATAATCAGAGCGTAGTAAGCAGGGACACGAAAAGGAAATTCGTACATCATCGCCGACATCTGGTCAGTAATGCTTTTGAAGTTCAACTCTGCCACACTTGCACCCAAAGCATTACCAAACACATTAGATAAAGCAGGAATAATTGGTGTCAGGTCAGTATCAGGAGTCAAGAAGTCTAGTTTGATATAGTCTTGTCCCAAAGACTCAAAATCCCGATTTACTAAGTGAACTACAGCTTCGATTAAGCCATAACGTTGATAGGGCTTAATACGACTCATCATGCCAAAATCCAGATAAGCCAGTCTGCCATCTTCCATTGCCAGCAGGTTACCAGGATGGGGGTCTGCATGGAAAAAACCATGTTCTAATAACTGTCTAAGGGAACATTCTACTCCTACTTCGACTAAGTGAGTTGCATCAATTCCTTTAGCTTGAACTTCTTTGATATTAGTGAGTTTTGTCCCCGTAATCCATTCCATTGTCAGGACACGTCTTCCTGTATATTCCCAGTAAATTTTGGGTACATAAATTTCCTCCATGTAACCATAGAGTTTCTTGAATTTTTCGGCGTTACGTCCTTCTTGGGTGTAGTTGATTTCTTCAAAAACTCGTTCTGCTAATTCATCCGTAATTGCCATCAAATCTGATCTGACTCTTCCGACATTTTTTTGTACCCATGCTGCTATACCCCTCATGATGAATATATCTAAAGTAATACGGCGAATTAGATCGGGTCGTTGCACTTTTACAGCAACGGTTTCTCCTGTTTTGAGTTTCCCTTTATATACTTGTCCTAAAGATGCAGCAGCAATGGGTTTAGGAGACAATTCTGCATAAATTTGTTGGGGTGGCTTACCTAATTCTTCTTCAATGAAGCGAAAAGCAATTTCATTATCAAAAGAAGGTAGTTGGTCTTGTAGCTTTGACAACTCTTCTAGATAAACAGGAGAAACTAAATCTGGTCTAGTTGATAGTGCTTGCCCAATTTTGATATAAGCAGGACCGAGTCTAGTCAAAATATTGACTAACTTTATAGCACGTAATCGCTCATTCTTGGCTTGATTTCCTGTTACTTTATCCCACCACAAGCCGAGTATAAATGAGCCAAAAGTCAACAGAATATTACTTAATCTTGCTAAAACTGCCAAAGGTTGACGACTATACTGACGGTTAATTCTTTCGGGATTGTAACGCCAATCTGCATCAGGCTCATCACTGATATCTAAATCAGTTTCTGAGGCTATGGATTGATATTTAGCGGAATTATCTTCCTGGGGTGGAGATAAAGGGGATAAAGTAGATGGAGCCATAATTAATTGGGAATGAATCTAGCAGATATTGTAAACAATTGTAACAAATTAGAGCTTTTATCTTTTTCTATCTTGGGAAATAATCTTTAATCTGTATGATACTGTACAAAGAATATGATCATGGGATACTTTTTTCTGTGAGGCTTTACTGAGCAGATCGAAAAAAAATATGGTGTAAATCTTTGCGCTAGAAAGTTTTTCACACCATTATTTACCTTATTACACAATAATAGCTATAAATTACATATTTTCAAGTATTTTTTGCACAATCTGCATCCCGCTAACTGCTTGCCAGCCAAACAAACCTAACAAAATCACGTTGAGACTAATGTGGGTGTAGCGAGCTAATTCATTGCCTTTTTGCATATAAGGTACTAAAGCAGCAGAAGTAGCAATCATCCCCATCATTCCTAACCCTGCTAATAAATGGGGACCTACAAATAACTTACCGTTGTTAATGTAGGTAACAGCCATTCCCCCAATAGTTCCCAAAACCATTAGAGATAATAAGATAGAGCCTATTTGATGATGTCGATCCTTAAAATTCTTCTTAATTAGGTCTTTTCTAGTATCTTTATCTGCGGTACGGGTACGACGACTTTGTATCCCAAGATAGAGAGCGTAGGCAGTTAGACCAAGTAAAACCCACATTAGTATGGGATGACCAAACTGGGACCAAGTTTTTATTGCATCAGGTATTTCAAGCGTCATAATTACTTTGCTTCCTCAAATCGCTTATAAATCTTTATAAAAATTAACTTAGCATAAAGTAGTATGGTTAAACTTAAGCCAAGATTGATCATGGTATCCAATTTAAGTATTTAGTTAAATATACAGTGTCAATATTAGTAAACTAACTCCTACTAACCCCGATTGAGTTGTTTTACTGTTAGAGATGTAGGCAATTTGATTAGTGTAGATAGACAATGTATCATCAGGGAAACCAGCTATTAGAAGTAGTAAAAGACAGTCACAGAGATTTAAGAATTAATAAATTAAAGGTGATTGGAGAGTTGTTGAATCAAGGAGTTGATCCTAATACCAAAGATGAAACATTTACCACTCCTTTACTTTATGCTGCTCAAAATGGCGATCGCCAAATTGTAGAGTTATTAATTCAATCTGGGGCAGATATTAATTATTCTAACCAGCCTCATTTAATTACACCCCTGATGATAGCAGCAGCTAAAAATCAGATTGAAGTAGTAAAAATTTTGATTGCAGCAGGGGCAGATATTAATGCTATTAATGATGATGGTACCCCAGCAATTGCAATTGCAGTATATCGCGGTTATTTGCAGATCGTCAAATTACTGTTAGCAGCAGGAGCAAGAGTTGACATCGAAGATCAGGACGGAGATACTTGCTTAAACCTTGCCATCAGAGGTAATCATAGCGAGATTGTAACAGAATTACTCAAGAATGGTGCAGCTACCAATCATCGAGATAGCCAAGGAGAAACCCCTTTAACTATTGGGGTCGAACAAGGTAATTTGAATATTGTCAAAACTTTAGTTGCTCATCAAGCCGATCTCAATCTAGCTACAACAGAAGGAGAAACCCCTCTGGCTATTGCTGCCATTAACGGCAATCGTAGTCTGGTAGATTATCTGATTGACGCTGGTGCCGAAGTAAATACTCAAGATAATAACGGAGATACGCCCCTACATTTAGCAACTTTAGAAAATTATCAAGATATAGTTAGAATTCTCTTGGAAAAGGGCGCAAGAGCAGATATTAAAAACAATTTAGGTGATACTCCTCTAATTTTAGCCTCTCTTCACGGTTATTTTGCGATCGCTAGAATCTTACTACAATTTGGTGCTAATCCCAATTTGGAAAATAATGAAGAAACACCTCTCACTCTAGCTTTTTTACGCCAAGATACTAATTTAGTAGAAATATTTTTAGCAAATCAAGGTGACCCCAACAAACAACTTCGTAGTGGCAAAACCCTATTAATGGCAGCCAGCGATCAAGGAAACCTAAAAATGGCAAAAATCATCCTTAAAGCTGGCGCAGACGTAAATTTGCAAGACAATTCAGGAGCTACTGCTCTGATGTGGGCAAGCCATCGCGGTTATTTAGACCTAGTTAAGTTACTATTAGACACTAATCAAGTCGATCTTAATATTCGCAACAGGGGCGGTTATACAGCCTTGATGTTATCTGAGTTTAATGACTATGCTCAAGTCGCCAAGTTACTCATAGAAAAGGGAAAAGAGTAGTAAATTGATTACCAATAACTAATTATTGATTTCCCTTGTACTGATGCAAGATGTGAGTAATACTAAATCCTGTTTAGATACAACACTTTAAATTTGTGGGAATTTAGAATGCAGAATTTAGAATTCAGAAAGATTTAATACCAGTTCTCTAAATATTGACTACAGATGTTTGATAGGAAGACAGGGGGGACAAGGGGGCAAGGGAGAAATTTATTTGTAGTCCTCTTTTTTAGAATTGGTATAAGCTAATTCTAGGCTTTAAACTAAAAGTATACTTTCGTAAGCGGATCTAGTATAACCCCGAACTCCGAACTCTATCCGAAGGTGTTATCCGAAGGTGTCCTAAAGGATACACCTGCCGATATACCCTTCAGGGATCCTTTAGGGCGAACTCCGAACTCACATTTAACAATCAACTAAATTTTTCTTTTCCCAAGCCAAAGCACTGCGAATAATTTGATCTAAAGACTGATATCTAGGTTTCCAACCTAAGACTTTGCGTATCTTTTCCGCACTAGCTATCACACAAGCAGGATCTCCTTTGCGTCTAGATGTTTCTATAATCGGAAAATCAACTTCAGCAATTTCTTTTACTTTCTCTAATACCTCTCTGACACTGTATCCTTTACCATAACCACAGTTGAGAATTTGACTTTCCGAGTGGGTCTGAAGATAAGATAAAGCAGAAATATGAGCAGCAGCTAAATCTTCTACATGAATATAGTCTCTAACTCCTGTACCATCATGGGTAGGGTAGTCTGTTCC
>JASJDB010000065.1 GCA_030065315.1 Xenococcaceae cyanobacterium MO_167.B52
TCTATTTGTTTTTGTTGCAATTTTTGCCAGATATTACTATCTATTTTGTCAGGACAGCGAGATTGATAAGCAGCAATTTCTACTAGTTTTGCCCCTTTAGCAGTCAATTCTTTGACTAATATTTCTCTTCCTCCTGTTTCCACACGGGGAAATAAAATATTTTTTGCTGATAGGGTTTCAGGGAAAGTTTCTACTAAAGAGTCTGCCACAAAATTGGGAGGGATAAAGTCAGGTTTGAGGTGATATTTTGCTAAAGTTGCAGCAGTTTTTTTGCCTACCACGGCAATTTTAATTTCTCCTAAAGCCCGTATATCTTTACCTAAAGTTTGTAACCTTTCAATAAAATAATTGACTCCATTAGCAGAAGTAAGGATTAACCAATGGAAACTTTCTATTTCAGATATGGCATGATCCAAATCCAACCAGCTAGAAGGAGGAGTTATTACTAAAGCTGGCATTTCTATTGCTGTTGCGCCTTGTTGTTGTAAAAGAGTGCTAAACTTACTGGACTGTTCCGCAGCACGAGTTACTAAAATTTTTTTATTTGTCAGAGGAAGAGAAGAAGATTGCTTTATGCGATCGCTATATGCCACAACTTTACCTATAACAATAACGGCTGGAGATAAGGATATACCCTTAGTACTGTTTACTATATCGGTTAACGTACCCGAAAAAATCTCTTGCTCTATTTGAGAACAGTTACGAATGATTACAATTTGCTCATTAGGATCTTTCCCTGCCTCTAATAATCGAGTAATTATCTCTGATAAAGTACGGGTACCCATCAAAATTACTAGAGTATCGATAGCTGCTAAAGCCTGCCAATTAAGCAAATCTGGTTGATGACCACTACAGACAGCAAAACAAGTGCTTAATTCTCGATCTGTTAAAGGTATATTTGCTAATAAGGGAGCAGCTAAAACGGAAGAAATACCAGGAATTAGCTCAAAATCACAATCTACTGCTTGTAAAGCTAATATTTCTTCAATAGCACGTCCAAAAATCAAAGGATCGCCACTTTTTAGTCTAACTACTTGTTTTCCTTGTAAACAATAGGCAACTAGTAGTTGATTGATTTTAGCTTGGGGGGTGCTAATTTTCCCGCCCCTTTTTCCCACATCAAGTTTTAAACAATCTGAAGGCACTAACTCTAACAATTTCTGATCAACTAAGGCATCATAGATTAAAACTTCTGCACCAGCTAACAACTCCTTTGCTCTGAGAGTAAGATATCCAATGTTTCCTACTCCCGCACCAACTAAATAAACTTTCCCTTTGTCATTTAACATTTAACATTTAACATTTATCAGATGTTATCGAGTCACTGAGTAAAGAGTAGAAACCTGTAAACAATAAATTATCAACAATTATTTAGATAGGAACACCAATCACTCCAACTACCAGCATAGAGTTTAGTATTATTTATTCCCGCAATTGCTAGAGAAAGCAAATTAACGCAAGCGGTGACACCTGAGCCGCAATATACAATTACTTCTTCTGAATTTTGAGAATTTTGCCAACGATTTTGGTGATATTCGAGTGGTTGAATGTAACCTTGATCATCTGTTACATCTTGCCAAGGATAGTTAACTGCACCAGGAATATGACCAGCGATGGGGTCTATTGGCTCTATGTTTCCAAGATACCGCTCTCTTACCCTAGAATCAACTAATAAGACTCCTGGTGAATCTTTACGATTCTTAACAACTTCTCGATCTACAATCCAATCGTAGTTAGGATTGGCGACAAAATTACCTGATGAAGCTTTGGAGACAGTAGAAGTTACAGCATAGCCTTGGGCTTTCCAACCATCAAAACCACCATCTAGTAAGACCACTCTTTCGTGACCTAAAAAGCGCATTAACCACCAAACACGAGAAGCAAAAGCGAAACGAGAATTATCATAAACTACAATCAAACTAGCAGGCTCAGATTTTACTCCGATACTCGATAATTTGGCTGTTAGTTGGGAAATATCAGGTAAAGGATGTCTTCCCCCATGTTTTTGAGGACTGCTGGATAAGTCTGCGTTTAAATCGAAATAGTATGCACCAGGAATATGTTCATCTTCATATTGTTTTCTCCCTAGATTTGGTTCTTGGAGACTAAACCGTGAATCGATTACGACCAGATTATCATCTTCTAAATGTTCTTTAAGCCATTGAGCAGAAATAATATAGTTACTCATCCCTAGGAGATGCTTTAAAGCCTAATTGTTGATAATCAATTATCAATTAACTGGGGATTAATTTCTACTCCCTGGGAATTGACACTAGAATTGTTGCTCTCAGGATTACCGAGAAATTGAAATAAAATAGCTATTGCAATCAAAATTAAGTTGGCTATTATTTCTAGACGAATAATTCGATTATAGTTAGTTTTGGATTCCTTATTTAATGCCACAGTCAAAGTTTCTTGGCTCATTGTGGTCTCTAGATTATGATTAATAGAACTACAATTAGTTAAATGAAATAAAGTTTCATCTGGAGATATGGTCGATGGTTCAACTTCTAATTCTGACATAGTACTTTTGCCTTTTCTGCTCAATGAATTTTAAGAAGTAACCCATTTACAAACCAACTTTCCGTCTATTACTTGCCAACGAGCTTCAATTTTAGGTTTTTTGGTGAGTGGTTGTTGATGATGTTGTGGAGAAGTTTTTTTAATTGTTAAGATTTTTTCAGTAGTAATCATGTTTTTCTCCTGTTATCTTTCCTGCTTGATGATTCATATATCTCAATCAAGAGAGAATATGCAATTTATATTGTGTTTTGATTTGATTGAGCAAGTATCTATAATCTGGATCTAGGATTAATCCATAACTCAACCTGATAGTATATTGATGTTGCAATAGAAAACACTACATATATAAAAAGCTAGAATCGTGAATAACTAGGGAATTAACTGTTCTTGAATCTGCTTCCAAGGGGATATTTTAATATTTAGTCTAATTAGTACTGTTTTTTGGCTGGAAAAAATTAAGTTTCCTAGCTTTGCCGATCCTTGTGGCTCTAATCATTTCATCCGTTTTGTATCTTAACCCACTCCAATTGTTTGAGTTTTGTTGCATAATTCATTACATTAGATTAAGTATTGTAGAAAACTATGGATTATAAGCAAGAACTAATTACAACTATTCATGATTTTGGCTGTAATCTCGATTTACTAGAAGAAGAAATCATCAAACTCAGTGAAGAATCTGCCACCGCCGTATTAATTCCTGCTTTGTATGAAGAGTTGGAAAGACCTGCACTTACTAATATTTGCTATCATCTCAAGGATTGTAGCTTTATCAAAAAGATTATTATTTGCTTGTATGCTGAAACGCAAGAACAATATCAAAAAGCAGTAAAATTCTTTTCTGTGTTACCTCAATCTACTTATGTGCTGTGGGAAAATGGCACAAGGGTGACAAGCTTACTAGAAAATTTACGCGATCGCGGTTTAGATTTATTAAATTTAAGAGGTAAAGGTCGTGCTGTATGGTTAGGTTTAGGAGTTGCTTCTTTGCAAGCTGATGCGATCGCTCTTCATGATGCGGATATCATTACCTACGACAAGTCCTATCCTTTAAAATTACTATATCCTCTTTTGGAAAAAGAATTCGGGATCGCTTTTAATAAAGCCTATTATGCCCGTCTGAGTAATGCTTTCCCCCAAGCAATGAATGGAAGGGTAGTAAGACTATTTGTAACGCCTCTTTTGAGCGCGTTAACGGAAATTTTTGGTTATCGAAAATATCTACGTTATCTAACTGCTTATCGCTATCCCCTATCAGGAGAATTTGCTCTAACCAGCGACTTGGCTCTTAACACCCGTATTCCTGGAAATTGGGGCTTAGAAATTGGCTTACTGGCGGAAGTCTATCGTAGTATTGCCGAAAAAAGAATTGCTCAAATTGATTTGGGGGTATTTGATCATAAACATCAGAAAGTGGGCAATTCATCCGAAGAAGGATTACGCAAAATGTGTCGTGATATTTTACGTTCTATTCTGAGGACTCTAACAGAAACTGAACAAGTAATTATTAGTCGGGATTTAATTCATGCTTTAAGAGTTAAATTCCGTCGTGAAGCTCAAGATTATACTCGTCAGTATTTTGTTGATGCTCGATTTAATCGGTTAGATTATCACCGTCATCAGGAAGAAGTGATTACGGAATTGTTTGAGGAAGTTATTACCGAAGCAGGAGAGTTATATTTTTCCAATCCTTCAGGGGCGCAAATTCCAGATTGGGCAAGAGCTTTAGCTGTCATACCTAATATGAGAGAGCAACTGAGAGAGGCTGTGATTGCGGATATGGAAGAAGCAACTATTGCTAATAATAATTCTCCTGAAGAATTGATTTCCCTAAATTCTTAGTTTTTTACTGTTGATCCCTATGTAGTTAGAAAGTCTTGTAGTAATTCTTCTATAGGTGGTTAGAACTACTACAAGATCAAAATATGGATAATCGCTTAAAATCAACTTATCTTTCTCAAGTATTTAACTTTTGATTTGATCCCCAGTGCTATTTTGTTGCAAAACTTAATAACAAATATATTAACCGTTACGTATGGATTTGAGCGAAAAATTCTCTAAAAATAAAACTGGGAAAGAATATTAAAGCTAATTATCAGAGTAAAATTATATATAGATAGGAATAGGGCATTTTGCCCAAATGCCCTTAAGGTGTATTTCTTATTACTTCACAATTTAGTTAGTTGGTATCTAGAGGTATTGCTGGGCAGCAGTGCCTCTATTATTTATTTTGCCCAGAGATTTTATGATTAGTAGGTACAATAACAGTTAGTTTAACTAGTTGTCTTCCGTAAATGTACTAGATTACCTAGTTAAATACTAAGCGAGTGTACTCAATCTTCAGTGATTTTACCATTTAGTTTGAAACCAAGTTAGTTATTCTGGCTTCTTTTCTGTGTAAACAGCAAGTAAAAATTGCTGAAACGCTTCTGAATCCGCAGTAGCAAGAGGAATTTTGCCTAACAAATCTAGAGCAGTTTGGTTGTCACTGGGGGGAATAAAATTAATCAAAGCAGATTCTAAGGGCTGATTATATTGCCAGAAATCCCGTTTAATTGGTTTTTGAGGGGATTTTGGTGGTTTTTCAGGTAATGTGGTTTTTTTTGACGAACGGTCAGAGATTAATTCGTTGTTTGACGACGGAGTAATCTCTGCCTGACTGCGTAATTGACGCAGCATTTCTAAAATTTGTTCCCTAGTGCGTCCTCGCAATTGGAAAATAATAAAAGGGTCTTCACTAAAGCGGTCACCTAACTGGTAATAAACTGCTGCAATATGCTTACAAGGATTGGCTTTATCAGGACAACTACAACGGGAACGAACATCAGATAAAGAAAAAGGAAATAGACTCAAGCCATTAGCAGTAAATACTTCTTCGATGGTGTTGGGCATTTCTCCTGCTAATAATTGAGCAGAATAAATTGCTTTTTGGCACATAGTTGTGATCACATAATCCCAATCTTCATCAGTGAACGATTCTAGAGATAGGGACACCTGATAAGGTTCCACATCACTTCCTTGTACTGCGGCAAAAGCCTTCGATTCAGTAAAGTCTATATTTAGAACATTCCCTTCTCTGGCGTAATTACGTCCTCGTTCCAGACGTTTTTTAAACCGATAGGAATCAAGTAACTCTAACCATCTTTCTACCCACCATTCACGGGTTTTTATTTGAATTTCAGACATTCCTCATTCCTCAGCTAAGTTTGTAATCTCTAAACAATTTATTAAGAATGACTTGCATTCTCAAGATTACCCTAGATCATTGAGAAAGACTCAATAAATAACACTCATTACCTTAAATCATTTCAACTCTATTTATGGCAGAATTTCCTTGGTTAACAACCATTATTCTTTTCCCCTTAGCTGCCTCCTTACTGATTCCTTTGATTCCAGACAAAGATGGTAAGACAGTACGATGGTATGCTCTAACAGTTGGTTTGATCGATTTTGTCCTTATTATCTATGCTTTTTACAGTGGCTATGACTTAAGCAATCCTGACTTACAGTTAGTAGAAAGCTATACTTGGGTACCTCAGATAGACCTTAAGTGGTCTTTAGGGGCTGATGGACTATCTATGCCGTTAATTATTTTGACAGGGTTTATAACTACCCTAGCAATTATGGCAGCTTGGCCTGTCACCCTAAAGCCGAAACTGTTTTACTTTCTGATGTTGGCAATGTATAGCGGACAGATTGCCGTGTTTGCTGTGCAAGATATGTTATTGTTTTTCCTCGTCTGGGAATTAGAATTAGTCCCTGTCTATCTCATTCTTTCCATCTGGGGGGGGAAAAAACGCCTTTATGCTGCGACTAAATTTATTATCTATACCGCAGGGGGTTCCCTGTTTATCTTAGTAGCTGCCTTGACTATGGCATTTTATGGGGATACAGTAACCTTTGACATGAGCGCGATCGCAGCTAAAGATTATTCCTTTAATCTGCAATTATTACTCTATGGTGGGTTTCTCATTGCCTATGGAGTAAAGTTACCAATTTTCCCCTTACATACTTGGCTACCCGATGCTCATGGAGAAGCTACTGCTCCCGCCCATATGTTACTAGCAGGTATTCTCCTAAAAATGGGCGGATATGCCTTATTAAGGATGAATGCAGGAATGCTACCTGATGCCCATGTTTTCTTCGCACCCATTTTGGTAATTTTAGGGGTAGTCAATATTATCTATGCAGCTTTTACTTCTTTTGCTCAACGCAACCTGAAGCGGAAAATTGCTTACTCTTCTATTTCCCATATGGGATTTGTCTTGATTGGGATTGCTTCTTTTACCGATTTGGGAGTCAGTGGCGCAATGCTACAAATGATTTCTCACGGTTTGATTGGTGCTAGTCTCTTCTTTATGGTAGGAGCTACCTATGACCGCACCCACACCTTAATGTTGGATGAAATGGGTGGTATTGGCAAAAAAATGAAGAAAATATTTGCCATGTGGACTACTTGCTCTTTAGCTTCTTTGGCACTACCAGGAATGAGTGGATTCATTGCTGAGTTAATGGTCTTTGTAGGTTTTGCTACTAGCGATGCCTATAGCACCACATTCCGAGTTATTATCGTTAGTCTCATGGCAGTGGGAGTAATTCTAACTCCGATCTATCTCTTATCTATGTTGCGAGAAATACTCTATGGACCAGAAAATGAGGAGCTAGTAGAACACGCCAAACTAATAGATGCTGAACCTAGAGAAGTATTTATTATTGCTTCTATCCTAGTTCCTGTAATTGGTATTGGTTTTTATCCCAAAGTTGTCACTCAAATTTACGACTCTACTACCCATCAACTCAATACTTTATTGCGTAATTCTGCTCCTGGCTTAGTTGAGTCAACCGCAGATACTAATCAATTCCCTGTAGTATCGCTAACTGCTCCTGAGATAAAAAATATTGCACGATAGAACTTCAATCAATTTAACTTCTTGAAACTCCTAGGGGCAATTAAACCAATTGCCTCTATTTTTTGAGCTAAATATCTGAAAAACTAGAATCAACTTTGGGGTTTTTGATCCTGATCCTGTACTGTTTGAACAATTTGGTTACGACCTTGGTTTTTAGCTTGATATAAAGCATTATCAGCTATCCCCAGTAAGACACTAGGATCATCATCACGATGGGGAATTTGAGTTGCTATACCCATACTAAGGGTAATGCGATCGCAAATCAAGGATTTACGATGAGGTAATCTTAATTTTGCCAGTCGTTGACTAATTTGATTAGCAATAAACAAAGCACCTTCCTCATTAGTATCAGGTAAAATAATTGCAAATTCTTCCCCACCGTAACGAGCTACTAAATCTGCTGGTCTTTTGGTAACTTCTTGGATAGTTTGGGTTACCTTTTGCAGACATCTATCCCCCGCAGGATGACCGTAACTATCGTTGTATAATTTGAAGTAGTCAATATCGCATAAGATTAGGGAAAGAAATTTTTGTTCCCTAGCTAAACGTTGCCATTCATTCTTTAAAACTTTATCAAAGTAGCGACGGTTAGCAATACCCGTCAATCCATCTAAAATAGCCAATCTTTCTAACTGTTCATTCATGTCTTTTAATTGAAGATACAGTTCTGATTGTTGTATGGCAATTGTCACTTGAGTAGTTAACTGTTCTAAAAAGTTGATCTCCCAATCCAGCCATCTACGAGGAGTACTAAAGTTATGAGCCACTAACATCCCCCACAATCTGTCGTTATTTTTTTCCCTTGTGATGGTTTTATGGTTATTTAGTAAGCCAAAAGATTCGTGGCGATAATCTAGAGAAGAGTTGCGCCATATTGGTAAGGTCAGAATTGAGCGAATTTGATTTTCTGCTAAAGTGTAGGGGTCTGACGGGGGAAGAGCAACTACATCTTCAATAGCTTTTAAATAGCTTGACTCTGGTAAATCAGCATTAGAAAAAAATACCTTGGTGATATCAGGAATAAAGTTCATTTTGCCAGACTGTTCTAATTTATTGATGTCGATTGATTCAGCTATGGTTTCTCCAGCTTTTCCTGATTCACAACGATAAATCAAAACACGGTCGGTTTTTAAAAACTGTCTAACTTCTGCTACAGTACTGCTTAGAATATCACTGAGATCTAAAGATTGACGAATATGATCGAGCATTTTTTTCATCAATGCTTGCTGGCGTAAGGTTACTTCTGTACGCTGACGCTCAATTGCGTAGCAAATAGATCTAACTAGTAATTCTCCTTCAAATCTACCCTTAACTAAATAGTCTTGTGCACCTTGGCGAACTAATTGGAGCGCAATATTTTGATCGTTCAAAGCTGTAAGCACCACAATAGGAGACTCGGGAGCTTTTTGTTTGACTTGGGCTAAACTGTCTAGTCCTTGACTATCTGGAAGAGACAAGTCCAGGAGTATAGCATCAAAAGTATCTTGAGATAAAATTTCTAAAGCTTCTCCTACTCTTTTAACGTGCTTTAGTTCTAGATCAAAGCAATTTTCCTCGATTAATATTTCACCAATCCAGTCTGCATCTGCTATTTCGTCTTCTATTAAGAGTATTTTGAGATTGGTAATATCCACCTAAACACATTTCTAAAAATTTATTAAAATATTACAAGTTAATTTATTTACTCAGTTGTTGAGGGTGAGAGACCCAAGATATCTGAACATTTGTCTTTGTAATTTAAAATATGAGCTAATAATCGGTTGTAATAAAATCAATTTGACTGATTTCATTATATTTTAAGTTCTCTGATTAAGATATCAGTAAATATCCTAATTTCATCATAACTAAACATTCAGTATGTTTACTGGCAAATCTTGGTGGTGTGAAACCAAATCATAAAGTCCCAAATTATATTATTATAGTTACTTATTTAGGTAGATTGAGAATAGCCCCTAGAATCGGGAATCTGAGAAAAATGCAGCCAAAAGTTTAGGCTTGTTTGAACTAGACTTAAGAAGTCTTCTAAATCATAAGGTTTGCTTAAATAACAATTTGCTTGAAGATCGTAGCTTTGCCAAATGTCTTTTTGTTGAGTAGAAGAGGTAAAAATAATCACTGGTATTAACTTAAGCTGCTCATCCTGCTTAATTGTTTTTAAAAGTTCGTAGCCATGTATTTTTGGTAGATCTAAATCTAATAAAATTAAATCAGGGATAGGAGAATTTTTATAAGCATTTTCTCTTCTTAAAAATTTTAAGGCTTCTTCTCCATTTGCTACTATATGCAATTGGTCTGATATATTGTTTTCTTCAAAAGCTACCGACATTAGTTCTTGATAGCTTGGTGTATCTTCCACTAGCAAAACATTTTTATTCTCGATAGCCTCAAATTTTTCCTCCGTTGACATATTAAGACCTCATTGATTCATACTTTGCTATCTTTAGAAATTATCCAAATAAAGTAATTTGATAAATAGCCAAATTACTGAATTTTATTGGGTAGAATTGTCCAGTCTAACTGGACAGAATCGGGATAGTTTTGATTAGGGATGGTAAAGTAGAATACTGAACCATGACCTGGTTGAGATTCTACCCAAATCTCTCCTCCATGACGTTCTACGATTTTTTGACAAATTGCTAGACCAATACCAGTACCAGGATACTCTTCTTGAGTGTGAAGACGCTGGAAAATTTGAAAAATACGTTTTTGATATTGCGCTTCCAAACCAATTCCGTTATCAGCTAAGGAAAATTGCCAAATTTTTTCTTGCTTTTGGACTTTAATTTCAATGTGAGGCGGGATCTGACGGCGATATTTAATACTGTTTCCAATCAAGTTTTGAAATAGAACTGTTAACTGGCTAGCATCAACTATCAAAGCGGGTAAGTTATCTGCAACAACAATTGTGGCATTATTAGCATCAATTTCAGATTGAAGATTAGAAATAGCTTGCTGCAATATAATTTTGCAGTCTGTTTCACCAAAAGTACTTTTTTCTCTTCCCACTCGGGAATATTGCAGCAAATCTTGAATTTGAGATCCCATTCGTTTTACACCACCAACAATATACTTAATATATTTATCGGCTTTCTCATCTAATTTTTCTCGATAACGACGTTCTAGAAGTTGAACATAGTTAGAAATAGTTTGTAAAGGTGCTTGTAAGTCATGGGATACAACATAAGCAAATCTTTCTAATTCGGAGTTAGAACGAGCTAGTTCTTGGCGTTGTTTAACTTCACTTCCTAATAATTCTGCTTGAGATAAGGCAATATTTAATTGTTCTATTAAGTGTTGCAATAGTTCAATTTCGTCTTGAGTCCATTCACGGGATTGTTCGCATTGTTGCACACCTAACAAACCCCATAAATAATTGTGAGATTGTCCTGAATTATTTTGTTCAGAAATATCTAGAGAATTACGAAATATTGGTAACACTAAATTGGCGCATATTTGGTATTTTTGTAGCATTTCTTGATGACATAAAGAAAGTGCTGTATAGTTAATATCGCTCCAATGATAAACGTATCCTTCAAAATATTTTTCACAAATTATGTCATAACAATATTGATCATTAATAACTTCGTCGATCATAGAAGAGAAGTTTGGTAATACAGATTCTTTGATTACTTTTCCTGATTTATCTGGTAAAAATTGGAATAAAATTACTCGATCCGCCCGAATAGTTTTTTGCAATTCTGTAACTGTAGTTTGCAGTATCTCTCCAATATCAAGAGACTGGCGAATTTTAAGAGCAATTGATCGGAGTAAATTACGATACCGAGTTTGTCTTATTTGTTGGGCGATCGCGTTTTTCTGTTGAGTAATATCTCTAGTACTACCATGTATTTTAATCACTGTTCCCTCCTCATTTTCAATAGGAACGAGAATGGTTAACCAAGTATGAGTTATTCCTTTGATTTTTCGACTGTGTTCATAATTCAGTGATTCTTTAGACTTAATACAATACCTATACTTTCTCTCCTCTAATGTAGGAAGAATCTCTTTGATATTTTTGCCAGTAATTGTTGCTTTACTAACTCCTATAATTTGCTCATAAGCGGTATTAATCGTATCATAAATAAGTGTGCTATTATTGATTACGCTCAAGGAAAATAAGCCATCAGTAGAATAAGTGAAAAAATCTTCATATAAGGTTTCAGAAGATTGAATTTTATTTTGATTATTACAATCAGACTCCTGAATTATGGCTATTAAATACAAAGGATTTTGATTGATATCTTTTAAAAGAGATGCAGTTATTTTGACCCACTTCCATTCTCTATTTTTAGATAAATATCGTTGTTTTAAACTTCTGGTCGAAGTACCATAACTTAGAACTTGTTCGATATATTTACAAGCACTTTCTAGATCATTTGGGTGAGTTATATCTTGAAATGTAAGCTCACTAAAGTATGATGAAGAATATCCTAACAATTGACATATTTTGGGGTTTGCTTGTAAAAACTGACCAGAAGGAGCAATTAAAGCTATACCTATATTGATTTTTTGGAAAAAATCACCAAAACTAGGTTTATTATAATTATTTTTGGGGTCAGTTTTTCGATTACAATCTCTAGCAATTGTTAGCTTTAAAGAATGTTCTAGAGACTTGGAATCTAAGCTTTCTAAGTTTAAATAATCTGAGATGCCAAAATCTAATAAACGCTGCCCATCTGCCTCGCTCCTAGTAAGAATAATAATTGGGGCAAAGTTATTTTTATGCTGAATATGAATAATGATTTGTTCGCTGATAGGCAGTAATACATACTCGTCAATTAAATAGATATGATATTGACTATTATGGAATTGATCAATCCATGTCTCAAAGTCACTAACCCAATTGATTGTATATTTTGTATTGTTATGATTGTTGATTTGCCCTAGATAGTTTTCAACAGTATGATTGATTTTTGAGAATTGAGATATTAAAGCTACCTTAATCACATTGTGTCTCACTGATCTATGGCTCCACAATCTATATCATTAACAATTAATACACACAATTTTCGGTTTTGCCAAAGTGATATTTATCTCCTGATTCAGGATGCTGATTCCCAGGAATTGATTATTTTCTTGATTATGAGTCCGATAATATATCTGATTTGAGCTATTAATATTTTGTAAGTTTGTCTGATTTTCTGGCTCAATAGCTTCTAACATTTGCTCTGGGACTATGGAGACAGCTTGACCCTGTAGCCACTTATTTGATTGCTGGGAGCTTAAAATAATAGTTGGTAAATGAGCTAAGGCTTGGGTTGGTTCCAAAAAGATCGATTGGTTTTGTTGTAGTCTTGCTGCTAAATCCTCAAAAGAAAGACTCTTTTCGATAGTCATGCCAGAGCTTTTAGTGCGGATTAAACCAGCTAAAGTTCCTCCTACCCCTAAAGCTTGACCCAAATCTCTTGCGATCGCACGAATGTAAGTTCCTGCACCACAATCAATTGCTAAATCTACTTCTAGAAAATCTTCCCAGATAAAATCCCATATTTGAATCTGGTTAATAGTTACAATTCGGGGAGGAACTTCTACATCTATACCTTTTCTGGCTAGTTGGTACATCTTTTTGCCATCTTTTTTGATAGCACTATAAGCAGGTGGTATTTGGGTGATTTCTCCCTGAAATTGCTCTAAGGCTTTAATGATATCTTCTTTAGTAAGGTGACTAGTAGATTTAGTAGTGATAACTTCCCCTTCCAAATCATCAGTAGTAGTAGCAGTACCCAAACGAATTCGAGCGCGATAAGCTTTGGATTCTGGTAAAAACTGTAAAAGCCTTGTAGCTTTACCCACAGCAATAGGTAAAACTCCTGTGGCTAGCGGATCTAGAGTTCCACCATGTCCAACTTTTTTGAGTTTAAGTAAACGTCTGATCTTGTATATACAATCATGGGAAGTTAGTCCCAGAGGTTTATTTAAGTTGATGAAACCAAACATATTATTTGTCATTTATCATTTATCATTTACCAGTTTCCTCTTTGTTAGAGTTATAAATGGCAAAATTTACAGAACACTACAATAACTGTTCAATTGTAAATGTGTGATATTTAAGATTCAATGGTGAATTATGGAAATACAATTCCGTGAGTTTAATCCTTTTGATTTGTGGTTTTGGATAGAATTTGAAACTGTACCCTCTACTACAGAGCAGAGTTATGTGGAGGAAGTCTTTAATTCCTGGTTTTATTTAGGAAAACTGGGAGGGTTTAACGCAGAGAATCTTCAGGTACAAGAGACTGGTGTTGAAATCAGCTATATGGATTATGACGAGGAACAAGCAGATAATCAGTTAATGTCTGTGATGCACAATATGGGAAATTTTGAATATCTGGGATTGTGGGGGAGATGTTGGTTTGATTTGGGAACAAGCGATTTGATTGGTCTTGATGTTCTGATTAATGCTTTAACTCAAATGAGCCAGGAATATGTCCCTATTAAGACTTTTATCATTGGCGGTCAAAATCCAGATTGGTCAGTTGAAGAATCAGATGAGAATTTTTTAAAAAATAGTGCATTATAGTCTATCTTAGTTTGATTGTTTGCTACAATACATTAAACTTAACAATTCAAGTGGGTTTCAAACCAGCGTTTACAAGAACTTTACATTTAGGTTGTTAAGTTAACTGTACTTGATTAAGTATTTTTTTTAACCATGCAAACTTTCAAAACAAGGCCAAAATCCCAAGTTAAAGGGAGTTTGCCAAATCAATCAAAAAACTCTTTTTCAGTATATTATCCTACTTGGGTTTTTTTATTTGCGATCGCATTTATTAGCTCAATTCTGTTATCTTGGCTATTGGGAAACCCTCATACAACAGAGTTATTCAGCCAAATCCATCTAATTCAAGAACAACCGCCTCGGTGGTTGACCATTCCTCAACTAGAAAAAAAATATTATTTGTTAGCACCAACTTTGGTGCTCTTTTTATTAGTTCAAACTATTACTTTTGTTTCGCCTCAACCTCAAAAATGGTCACGAAATATAATAGTAACGATTTTATTAATTTTATTAGTCCGTTATTTATTGTGGCGTTCCTTGTCAACCTTAAATTTAGCTAATCCTATTGATGGAACTTTTAGTGTTTTATTGCTATTGATGGAATTATTAGCTGTTAGTGGTGGACTTTTACAGCTATTTCTAATGTTCACTACCAAAGATCGTAGTCAAGAGACAGAACAATATAGTAGAAGAGTTAAACAAGGAATATATAATCCTACAGTAGATATCTTAATTCCTACTTACAATGAACCAGATTTTATCCTTAAAAGAACCATTGTCGGTTGTCAAGCTATAGACTATCCTCACAAAAAAATTTATTTACTAGATGATACTAGACGACCCCGCATTAAAAAACTAGCTCAAGAGTTGGGTTGTAATTATCTTACTAGACCAGACAATTTTTATGCGAAAGCGGGAAATATAAATCATGCTCTTACTAAAACTAATGGAGAACTGGTTGCTGTATTCGATGCAGATTTTGTTCCCACAAAAAACTTCTTACAGCGCACAGTAGGATTTTTTGAAAATAATCAAATAGGCTTAGTTCAAACTCCTCAAAGTTTTTATAATTCAGACCCTATAGCTAAAAATTTGGGACTAGAAAAAGTTTTAACTTCGGAAGAAGAAGTATTTTATCGTCAAATTCAACCAATTAAAGATGGTGCAGGAAGCGTTGTATGCGCGGGAACATCATTTTTGGCGAGGCGTAAAGCTTTAGAAGAAGTTGGTTATTTTGTTACTGAATCTGTAAGCGAAGATTACTTTACAGGAATAGAGCTTACAGCAAAAGGCTATGAATTAGTTTATCTAGATGAAAAGCTTAGTGCTGGTTTAGCAGCAGAAGATATATCTGCTCATCTCACTCAAAGATTACGTTGGGCTAGGGGAACTTTGCAAGGTTTTTTTATTAAATCCAATCCTCTTACTATTCCAGGTTTGACCTTGTGGCAAAGAATCGCTCATCTAGAAGGTTTATTGCATTGGTTTAATAGTATTCCTCGTATTTTATTTCTTTTATTACTTTTGTTTTATATTTTTTTCGGTATTAAAGCAGTTAATTTTAATCTAAAAGAAGTTACTTATTTTTTCTTACCTTATTATGTGACGCAGTTAACAGTATTTAATTGGCTCAATTTGCGATCGCGTTCTGTAATTTTTTCCGATTTATATTCTTTGATTCAGTGTGTTCCTTTAACAATAACAATTCTAAAAGTAATGATAAATCCTTTTGGAAAAGGATTTAAAGTTACACCAAAAGGAATAACCAGAAATCAATATTCTTATAATTGGCAACTTGCATTACCCCTAATAATAATCTTTATCAGTACTATAATTGGCTTTGGACTTAGTGTCTTTCAAACTCTACAAACACAATCAGTGAATCTTGGCTTATGGTGGAGTGGTTACAACATAATCATGATCGCTGCTGCTTTATTGACTTTACTAGATGTGCCTCAATCTACTCCCTATCAATGGTTTCCTTTTAAAACTAGAGTTTTAGTTAAGAGCGACAATCAGATTTATTCTGGAGTAACTTTACAACTATCAGAAACAGGTGCAGAAATATATTTTCCTGATAACATAACTCTTCCATCAAAAATATTAATAGAAATAGTAGAAGCAGGATTAACCCTTACTGGTAAAATTGTCCAAAGTCAAAGTAAAGACCAATCAAATACAGTCCGAGTTCAATTTACCAATTTAAATCTGCAACACCAACGAAAAATCATTGAAATTCTCTATTGCCGTCCTGGTCAATGGCAAAAACGTCAGAGTCCAGGAGAATTACAATCACTTTGGATTATTTTAAAAGTTCTGTTAAGACCCTTGAAATTCCAGAAACAATGCACAATTATCAATCAATAACTAATAATTAACTCTACTTTACGGTCATTTGAGCCAATATAGTTTATCTTTGAGATTAATTCTCTTGGCAATAGGAACTTTAGTGATTCCGCTGGCAAAATAGTGATGGAAAATTTGTCTTCTTTCAAGAAAAAAACACCCCATAGAGTTAATCACTGGTTTAAGTGGTTATCCCCTGGATTATTTGTCAAACGCTGGTTACTACTTAGTGCAAGTGGCTTTTTGTTGACAGTACTTGGTAGTGCCATTTGGGTAAAACTGACACCTATTTATCGGATCTTGGAATTTATTTCCACATTCTTAGAAAAGCTGACCAAAATCTTACCTAGCTATATATCTGGTCCCTTGGTTCTTTTATTAGGTCTATTTCTTGTATTGTGGGGACAATCTCGTACTGTTGATTCGATTACTGATGTCCTAAAACCTGATGGAGAAGAAGAACTAATCGATAAGTTATTGGCTCGTCGTCGTCTGAATAAAGGACCCAAAATTGTGGTTATTGGTGGTGGAACAGGTCTTTCTACCCTACTACGAGGACTAAAGCAATACAGTAGCAATACTACTGCTATTGTTACTGTTGCCGATGATGGAGGGTCTTCTGGCAGATTAAGAAGGGAAATCGGAGTATTACCCCCTGGAGATATTCGTAACTGTATCGCAGCTTTAGCAGATGAAGAGAAGTTGTTAACTGAGTTATTCCAATACCGATTTGAAGCGGGAGATGGTTTAGTTGGTCACAGTTTTGGTAATTTGTTTCTCACTGCGATGAGCGAGATTACAGGAGATTTAGAACAAGCTGTGGCTGCTAGTTCTCAAGTTTTGGCAATTCGGGGTAAAGTTTTACCTGCTACTCTCAGTGATGTGAGTTTGTGGGCAGAAATGGAAGATGGCAGAATAGTTCAAGGAGAATCTAATATTCCTGAAGCTAAAGGGAGAATTCGTAATGTAGGTTGTATTCCTCCTAATCCTCCCGCACTGCCAACAGCGATCGCAGCTATTGAAGAAGCAGAATACATTATCATTGGACCTGGTAGCCTTTACACCAGTATCATCCCTAATCTTTTAGTTCCAGAAATTCAAAATGCGATCGCCCGTTCCCCCGTCCCTCGTATCTATATCTGTAACATCATGACTCAGCCAGGAGAAACGGAAGGTTATACCGTAGGAGATCATATCAAGGCGATCGACCGTACTTGTCAGAAGAAATTATTTGACGCTGTTTTAGTGCATCGTAAATCTCCGTCTTCTAATTCTCTCAAACGCTATGCTCAAGATAATTCTCATCCTGTGTATGTAGATCGAGAAGAAATTGCTCAATTAGGACGTAGAGTTGTATTAGCTAATGTGATGGACGAAGATAAGGATTCAGGCTTTGTGCGTCATGATCCTCACAGACTAGCTAGAGTTTTATTGCGCTGGTACAGTGGCAAATGGCAAAAAAGATTCTAAAAATTAAAAAAGCCAAAAAAAAGGGCAAACAAGATAAGAATTATAAGCACAGCTGTAAATTTTTATAGAATTTTAATCAGCTTATTAACTTATAAAGAAGCATTTTGGTAAATTATTCCTATCTTGTAACCTCTAACGACAAATACTTGGCTTACTATCTATAATATCAATGAATTACAAAAGAAGTATATTTTCTCCCCCCGTATAATGTAAAGTTATTGTAAAGTTTTTCTGTCTTAGCTATAAGATGGCTCTTAAGTTACTCAATCTATTGCTCCGTGATACTAGTGCTACTCAAAAATTAGGCTAT
>JASJDB010000066.1 GCA_030065315.1 Xenococcaceae cyanobacterium MO_167.B52
AATTCTTTGGCTCTTTGCAGATATACTTTCTGATATTCATACAGGGAAGCTAACTGGGTTTGTTGGCTTAATTCTTGAATTTTCAAAGTGATAAATCGATCCAGAGGAGTTTGTTTAACACTATTGCCGTTATAAAGCAATCCATCTGATACTTTTACTTTTCGTCCCACTTTACTACTAATGGTCTGTTGTAAATAACGATTTAAGCTGGCTTTTTTGTCTAATAAACTAGTAATAGTAGGGTGAGTTTCCTTAAAACGTTTTCTTTCCTCTGCTAGTTCGCTTTCTGTTTCAGCTAACTGAGTTAGAACACTTTGTATTGTAGGGGAATTGCCCAATTGATTGATAGTAATAGCTTGATTAAAATCTAATCCTAGCTGACTTTGTAAAGCAGAGGTTTGGGCTTTAGTACCTTGTACATCTGCACCTACAGATGCAATCTGACTATTAATTTCTCCTAGTTCATTAACTAAAATTTTCTTCTCTTCCTGAAGATCGAGTATGTTATTTTTAGCTCTAAATTCCTGTAGAATTGACTCGTATTTTTTGAGATTATTTTCTACTTGGGGAATTTGATTGTTAAGAAAGCTATCTGCATTAACTGTCTGGGATTTACTACTGCGGATTTCCTCTTTTAGATAAACATCCATCAAAGTGTTAACTATATTTGCTGCGTTATGGCTATCTTGATCTTTATAAGTAATCGTAATTACATCACTACCCTTTTCAGCCCTAACGTCTAATTTTTGCTTCAGATATTTAGGTTGCATCGGGTTTCCTGATTGATCTTTTAAATTCAGGATATCGATGGTTTCTTGTAAAATAGATGTCTTAGAGATAATTTCCTTTTGAGTCAGAAGTGGTATTTGATTGTTGGGTAAAGATTTAAACTCACTACCTTCTTCGCCTATGTCCGTTAGATTAGTCGCTGGGTTAGACTTATAGAGCAATTTCCCTTGCGCCCGATACTGTGTTTTTAATAAATTACTAGCTACTAATGTGGCTCCTACAGTTAATAAAAATACTGCTATTGCAGGTTTCCAACGTCTTTTAAATTTTTCAAAAGAGTTAACAGGGTCAAATTTATTAGTCCGTTTCGATTCTGCGGAACTTCGGGGATGAGAACCGTTGCTGAGAGTTAAATTACGGTTTTTCTTAGAGTCTGACATATTATCAATTAGCTATATAATAATTGTCTAAATTTACTGTTTATACAAAAATCTATTAGATATAAAAAAACTTATTTGTTCAAAGCTTTCCTCAGTCTAAAATTACAAAAACTGTAGTAAGAAATTGTGATTTTTACTATATGAAAACACCTAAGCAGTAATTTTATTCTGTAAACTTCTATAAGCTTTTTGTAAAAAAATGTGACATTTTAATAAATAACATTTTAACAAAATTATTAGGGACTGCAAATTAGTAGATTGTCGGATATCTAATTGATATATTTGAATTAGGTGTATTCTCCATTGACAATCCATGAGCCTACATAATATCAAGGAAATGTAAATAACTTACTTACATAGCTAAGACTTCTTGAAGAGAGGTTTTGGGAAGTGAGACAGCTATTACTTTAGCCTAAATAAAACAGTTTACTTTTGATTTTCTCAGAACTGATAGGCTCTCTGAAAAGAACTGTAGTATAAGATTTGTCTCGAAAGTTTGGTAGATATGTGGATATATAGAGTGACTGTTGATTAACTGTAACTACATGAATACTAAAGAGTGTTGTTGTTGAATAAAATTATAAGTAAATATCAGTGTAGAATCTTTATACTTCTATGAAAATATCTCTGCCTCCTATTATCCGAATTATATTTTTGACAATAGTTATGTCCACAGCTCATGCTGAATTGGCTGATGCTGTAGCAATTCAGGGCAATTCTGGAGGTTCGATCAACAGTAAAGACTGTGGATTTATTGCGTCATCTCCCCATCATACGATGCGTTTGAATCAGAGAATGGATTATATACGCCTGACGGTACAAGCTAAAGGTGGTCAACCTACTTTGCTAATTGTCGAACCTAAAACGGGTCGCAGATTTTGCGCCTTGGGAGATCAAACAGCTGGATTAGTACCAGAAATTTCTGGGTCTTGGGAACCAGGAGAATACAAAGTTTATGTCGGAGAACGCACTCGAAATAGATATCAGTTTACCCTGCGTATTTCTACTACACGATGATTCAAATTTTTCAGGAATTGTCTCTATGAAGTAGATGAATCAGTGTTTTCTTCTAGACTGATCGCTTTTACTTCTACAGCATTAACATCTATAGTACCTGGAGGAGTAATCCGACTGAACCGTCCTGATATGACTTCCAATGGCTCATTACAATTGGGGCAGTTAAATTCTGTATTATTGAATCCAGTGAATTCATAACTACATACTGGACAATGATCCTGGATCAGATTTCGTTTCAACCACCATTGTAAACCCCATATAATCAAAATTGGGAGTAGTAGTAAAAAACCCAACAGCAGTAGGAACCCATTGACAACCCAACCTAATCCCACTGAACCTAGGAACAGTGCTAAAAAGATGACGGTTAACCAGCAACCTAGTCCAGAAAGATTATATTGAATTAGTTGATTAAAACGATTGTTCACAGTTTTGTCTCAGTGCTCTATAGCTTCAAGTTATCTTAAAAAAGCCTTTAATTGTCTCGATGTTTAATTAAGTTTTTGTAAAACTCAAGACTTAGCCTGTCACAAAGTTAATTATTTCAGTAATAATATGTAAGTGCATATACCAATAAATTTAAAATATTATTATTAATGTTAGATACACTGTTTTCTATTAACAAGCTCTCTTATAAACCGTTAAATATTCTAATTGTTGATTCCAATCATCGCGATCGCATTATCCTAGAAAAAGCTATAGAAATCAATCGACCTAATCATGAAATTTATGTAGCAGAAAACCTAGAGCAAGTGTTTTTACTGATGTACTCAGAAGTTAAATTAGATATTATCTTTTTTGATATCGAACCTCAAGCAGATTTAGATGATTTAACAATCGCTCAAGCAATTGCTCCAGATACCGCTTTTATTCATTGGAGTAAATGTCAACATCCAGAAATCATCGAGTTACTACATGAGATGGGGATTAATTCGTTTTGTCTCAAGGATAGTGAACCCAGGGTGATATTGGAGGCAATAGAAATGAGCCAATCCCATCCTAAATTTTTGTATCTTGATGAACGCCTAGGAGAATGTTTGCCACTACTGTGCTAAAGATTAACCCTAATGCTATAGTTTTTGATTTGGAATTGGAATTTTTAGTGTTAAAGATAAAATAACTCGAAGTGACCTTATTTCAATCCGTCACGAAACATCTGGAGGTACAAAGCCATAGGTAATGACAACTGTTAGGAATTAGTTTAATTCGTCAAATTCTTTAAGAAACTGCTTTTTAACAATTCTAGGATTATCATTCTTCATTAACTTGACATACTTTTCGATAATCTTGGATGTTAAGGAAGGGAGAACAAAGCTTCGATCTTTTTTGATATACCGATTTTCTTCCAGTACATAAAAAGATAATTGATCGTTTTTATCCCACATCCAGACTTCTTTAATTCCTAACTCTAGATATATTGCTAGAGTATCTATTCCACCACTACTATAGTTCACCTCAATCGCAATATCAGGAGAGTCTTTATCTGTTCCTATAGCATAGCTATCGTCTGGTTCTTTTGCGACATGAGGAACATTCCTTAAAGTTGTAGAACCAAAATGATAGTAATCAATCTCTGCCACATCGCAAAAAGCAACAATCAAATCTCCCGTTAATCCTTTGGTGTTTTCATGATTTCTTCCTGGTGACACAATTATGATCTCTCCATCCTTGTAACTAGCTAGATATCCTAAATATTCTTCATCTGTTAAATGCTCAAAATCCTCCCAGGTCATTCCAGTTAAGATCAATACCTGGTCTTGATCGGCTTTTAAAGGTAATTTTTCAGTAAGTAACATATTTATTTTTAGGATGGGCAATACCTATCCGATAACAACAGTAATAATTAATTATTATTTATAGTGGTTGCTGATGAGGTGTTCCTACGGCACGGGGATATTGAGACTGGGTAGGAGTAGTTTTGAGGATATAGACGCAATTACGAACTCCTCGACTGACGGGGGTTTGCCCTGATTGAATTGATTTGAGCTTGCCCCCCAACTTGGATAAAGCTGATTCTAAATTTACCGTATCTTCTTCTGCCCAATGTCCTCGATATAAAATACCCAAACCACCAACTTTAACTAGGGGTAAGATGTATTCAGCACAGACAGAAGGTTGACCTACAGCTCTAATTAATGCTAAATCGTATTTTTCGCGATGGTAGGATTCTTGTCCCACGGCTTCGGCTCTACCTAAAATAGTTGTGGCGTTTTGAAGTTGGAGCAATGAGATCGCATTATTGAGAAAAACGATTTTTTTACGAGTTGAATCTAATAAATTTATCTTCCACTCAGGCTTACTAATAGCAATAGGCATACCAGGAAAGCCCGGACCTGTACCTACATCGATAATTTTGGCATTTTTCGGTATGTGATGGCTTGGCGAATCAGTTTCTAGCAATGGTGCAATACCAGATAGGGAATCCCATAAATGCTTTTCCCAGAAATCTTCAGGCGCAGTAATACGAGTTAGGTTTTGTTGTTGATTACCAATTAGTATAGTCTCGTAAAGTTCCTGAAATTTTTGCTGTTGAGATTGAGTTGGTTGCCAATTTATCGTACTCTGCCATAGGTCTAGCATTAGTGGCAATTGGGGGATTTCCATAGGAATTATTAACTACTTAACATACAAGCTCTCTGGGGTAATTTCACTGATTTTTCCTTCCTTTATTGTCCAACAACGGTCGGCAATCTTGGCTAGTTCTCCTGGATCGTGAGTTACTACTAATAACGTCCAATGTTCTTTCAGCTTTTCCAAGAGTTGTGCTAACTGAATTCGCATCGACCAATCAAGCCCAGCAGTAGGCTCATCTAGCATTAAGATATTGGGCTGCCGAATTAATTGTACAGCTAAAGCTAGACGGCGTTGCTGCCCTCCACTGAGAGAATGGGGGGACATATTCAGAGAGACTGTTTCTAATCCTACTTCAGATAGGGCATTTCTGACTCTTTCGATTCCTAATTCAGGATGTCCTAGCCTTAATTCTTCTAGGATCGTACTGCCACAAAAATGACGCTCAGGAAACTGAAAG
This sequence comes from Xenococcaceae cyanobacterium MO_167.B52, assembly GCA_030065315.1. Classification (GTDB taxonomy): domain Bacteria; phylum Cyanobacteriota; class Cyanobacteriia; order Cyanobacteriales; family Xenococcaceae; genus JASJCP01. The sequence goes on from JASJDB010000066.1 coordinate 5,215, forward strand.
ACAATTCCTGCAAGTTGTTGTAAATCCAGAGCCATAATTTCTTGATCGCGCCAATAAATTCCTCCTCCTGTTCTTTCTGCTAGTCCTGCTAGAATTTCTAATAAAGTACTTTTGCCCGAACCGCTAGCACCAACAATCAACCCTAATTCTTGGGGGGCTAGCTTTAAAGTAATTTCTTGTAAAATCGGTTTTTCTGTAGCAGGGGGATGATAGACCAAGTTTTTTAGAGATAACATTTTTAGAATAAGTAATTAAGTAAAAGGTCGATTTGGAACTAACGAGTTAAGGATACGTCGATTTTAAACAAGTTTATTGTATTGATTATGAAAAAATTTTTTCCATCTTATTTTATAGTTAGTTTAATTGTTTCAAGTTTTTTTAGCGTAGTAAGTCCAGCTTGGGCTAAGGATCCTTTTAGAAGTAATAATCCTCGTAATATTGGAGAACATACCGAAACAGCTTTTAAAACTTTATTTTTAAAAGGAGATTATCGAGGGGTCACAACTCCCTTAAAATTGGCAGAATTACAAGAGCCTGATGAACCCTTATCTTATGCTTTAAGAGGTTCTTTGGCTTTTACAGAGGAAGATTGGGAGACTTTAAAAATTTATGGCAATAAAACCCTCAAAGCTGGGTCAAAATTAGTTAAAAAAGACGCAGTACGAGGTAATCTCTACTTAGCTGTGGGACATTTTCTCGAAGGTACTTATCTCTATCATCAAGAGGGGGCTTTTAGTGCAATTAATAAGTTGCAGCTAGTTTTTAAGTATTTAGATGCAGCAGAAGATAGTGATCCCAGTGATCCAGAGTTAAATTTAATTAAAGGTTATATGGATTTACTCTTGGCAGTTAATTTGCCTTTTTCTACTCCTGAACAAGCAATTACAAGATTTAAAGCTTATGCTGCACCTAATTATCTGGTAGACCGAGGTTTAGCTGTGGCTTATCGAGATTTGAAACAATATGATCAAGCTTTAAAGTTTGCTCAAAAAGCCCTAGATAAAGCTCCTGATAATCCAGAACATTACTATTTAAAAGCTCAAATACTGCGACAAATTGGCAAAAAGCAGAACGATCTTGATATTTTGAACAATGCACTAAAGCACTTTAATATTGCTTTGAGTAGATCAGCACAGCTACCCAAGTTTATTGTCAAGCCCCTAGAGCGAGAAAAGCGTCAAACTGAAGAAAAAATTGCCGAAATAATTAATCAGTAATAGTGGTTAATGGAATAATCAACTAGGGAGTTATGATCATTTGGCTTTAGTGATAAATTGTTGAGTCATTTCTAAATATTTATCGGTTTTTTGAATATAAGTGATAGTATCTGGTACTAACCCATCAATTTGCTTGTGTAGTTGTTGTCTTTTTTCTAAAGATAACTGATGATCTATTTGTGCTTGTTGAAGATTGTTTAAATAGCTACTTAGATATTCATCAAGTTGAGCAAAAAAGTTATCTACTTGTTCTTGTAAATTTCCATCTAAATGCTGAATTACTTTAGTTTGAATATTATCAATAAAGTTTTCTGTATGAATATTTATTTGCTCAATTAATTCTTCAAGAGAAACAATAAAATATTTTTCTTGTTTATAAGGTTTTTGATAACTTTCTGTACTATAAAAAGGAACAACACCAAACCAATAGTACCAAGCCCGTTTTTTGACTACTCTTTCGTCATAATCTCCTTCGATAAGACGAGTTTTAGTTCTGATAATATTTCTATTAATTTCCAGATTCGTATCTGTATTAATTTCGGGAGTAGGTAATTGTAAATTTATTTCAAAATTAGTTTGTAATCGAATTTTTGCCCGATCAATAATTGGCTGAGTTTCTTTAGTTAAGCAGTCAATCAAAATATTGCTTGTTTGTTCAATTTCAATTTCAATATTTTTTCTAGTAGCCAAACTCAAAGTTTCTAGTCTAGTTTTCGCCCAAGTCATAGCTTTTTGGGTAAAAACATTAGCTTCTTGCTCACTATTAAACTGAATTACTCCTGATTTTTTATGTTCTAAGTTTAATTTTAAGTTTTCTGATAGCCATTTAGGTAAGAGATCAAAATCAGTAATATTAGTTAACAATATTTCTCTAGTTTTGATATCAGCTTTTTTAACAATGTCGCCTTTTTGATATTCAGCTTCAGTAAAGTATTGTTCTAAACTAACCGTAGCTTGTTTTTTGAGATCAGCAAGGATGATTTCAAGATTATATTGTAATTGACTTTTAATTTCAGAAACTTGTTGTAAATTATTACTACAAACTTCTAAATAATCTAAGTCTGATTGAAGATGTTTGATTTCTTCTTGTAATTTTTCAGTGTTTTGATTTATTGCATTACTACGAAGGCTGAGGTCATCTTTCAGCTCTAAAAGACGATAGCGACTTAGATTTAAAGCTGACATTAAACAGCGAGGGGCAGCACTTTCCATTAAGGAGGAAATTGCTTGTTGTAGAAAAGGAGAAAATCCTGATTTTTTCCAGAGTTTAAGGGCTTTTTGGGCTAGAAATTTTACTGTGACATCTTCGATCTCTTCTTCCCAATCAATCCCAAATACTTCTTGAGCAACTGTCTCCAGAGAAGCAATTTCTAAAAGCTTTATTTTGGGATTTTGTTGAACTTCTAATAAAAATTGGGTTGCTGCAAAGGCACGAATCGCTGATACTTCAAAGATACGATTCTCCACATCTGACCCATTTAATTCTAAATCTGCAATGACAAAGTCTTTGATTTGTTCACTAGTCATGTCTCCTTTACGACGTTGATCTACTTTGTTGACAACAATATAAAGATTATCTTGACCAATTAATTCTAGAACAGGCTTGACTTGTTTTTTGATCGCTTCTGCTGCTTCGTTATTGAGTTGAGTATAGTCAAGTACGATCAAGACAATGGAACTACGACGCAACTGCTCTTCTACTACATTAGTTAGTCTGAGATGATCTCCTGCTTCGTTAGGACCTGGAGTATCTACAATGACCAAATTACCTAGGGTTTTAGCTTGAGAGATTCCTGATATACCCAAAAAAGGAGTAGTAATGCAAGGAACTTCCGTAAATTTAGCTAAAGGGTCTTGTATGGGTTCGAGAGCGCAGTAAAGACGAATAATATGGTTAAGATGGTTTAAAGTTTTGTTGATCTCTACACGCCCTTCAACATAGTCGCCGAAAGGAAAATCTTCTGTTTGGATTACTTCTAATAAATCTAAAACATGAGGGTATCTGGCTAATCTATGTTGTATTGATTGGATTCCCTCTTCAGCTATTTGTTTTTTGATGTCTTCGTAAATATCTTGAAAAATACCGAGAGTTTCTGCTGATAGGCTTAAGGTTGGTTGTTTGAGTTTAGTGCTAAAAACGATTTCTGTAGGTAGTGTCGTCATCGCACTAGCACAACTTGGCAGTAATTCTTGTCCTGCAATCGCGTTAATTATAGTAGATTTTCCCGCTTTCATCGGAGCGACAATTGCCATTCTGAGTTGCAAATCTGCTACATTCTGACTAGCTTTAGCAAATTGCTGCTTAAATTGATGGTATTTACTGTCAGAAGCCTCTTTTGTTAAATTAAGTTCAGTTTTTTCTAATAAACTAGTAATTTCGTCTAATAAATCGATTACATCTTGTTGGAAGTTTTCAATTTTTGGTGGTTTCTGACGGGTTTTAGGCTCGGATACTTGATTAACCATTCAGCAGACTATATTTAACTCTTCCTCCGAGTTTGGCACATAGGAAAGAGGTATAACCTCAGTAAAAACTTCATAATCTTAATCTCACAGCATAATTGCTTATCTTTCATCCTTTATTTAGTGCTAACTGTTAGCTGCTAGTCATATTAATCTCCTTAGTCTCACCATGAATCATAATCACGCAAATTTAAAGACAAATGATATCAGAGGAAGCCTCCTCATTTTATATGGCTTCCAGTATCAATACTGTTCAGTTAAGAAGGTTGTCTGTTGAGACAGAGAGAGGGAAGAATGTCCTTCTGAGGATGGAGAAGGTGGAGAAGAAGGGGAGGACAAGGGAGCAAGACTTTCTCCACTCTCTCCCCACACCTCCCACACTTCCCACACTCCCTAATTTCATTAAGTTTTTAGGCTTATCCAAACAGTATTGGATCCCAGTATCGTTTAGGACGGCGGAGACTGCTTCGACTTAAGTATTATTGCTTAGGTATTTTGTTTATTTATATAAACTTAGATTAATAAATACAAAGTTTATGAATTTACATATCCGAATTTTCTTTATAATCAAATAATAATAAGAAAGTTAGTTTGCTTGTGGTTTTAGCTGTAGGATTGTTTTTTTTAGTTGATCCCTGGTATTTTTACTTAAACAGCCTAATCATAATAAATTATCTTTTTGTGTAATCAAGAGGTAATAAAGTATGAGATATTCATCTCCTTCTAATCTAGGACAATCTTTAGCTTTAGGTATTATGTTAATTGTGACTAGCTTGGCGGTGATTGTACTAATGAGTATAGCTAGTGGACAACTGTAGAACTGCTGTAACCAAGTCTCTAAAAAATGAATACTGCTATCGAACTAGACTATGTTGATCTAGCGTTAGCCCTGGGAATGATCGGAATTACTATCGCCTTGTCCCTATGGCACAATTTGGGCTTAGAAAAGCAATTGGCTATAGGGGCAGGGCGTTCTTTGCTGCAACTATCAGTAGTAGGATATTTATTGGACTTGGTTTTTGTACTCAATAACTGGTTAGCAGTGGTAGCAATCATCATGATTATGTTATCCATTGCAGCCATAACTGCCCGCAATCGCATTGATCGCAAAATCCCAGGAATATTACCTCTAGTTTGGCTTTCTCTACTTAGTAGTACTGCCTTGACTGTAGGTTACATGATAGTAGTAATTATTCAGCCTGCTAATTGGTATGAACCTCAATATCTTATACCTTTGGCAGGAATGGTTTTAGGTAATGGGATGAATGGGGCTGCCTTAGCTGGTGATCGCTTATTAACCGGGATTAAACAGCACCGCCTGGAAATTGAAACTTATCTTTCCCTAGGGGCAACACCTAAACAAGCCATTTTTAATTATCAGAAACAAGCTATACGTACGGGCTTAATCCCGATTTTGAATAATATGATGGTGGTTGGACTAGTAAGCTTACCAGGAATGCTTACTGGTCAAGTAATAGCGGGAAATAATCCCTTAAACGCAGCTTCTTATCAGATTTTAATTTTGTTCGCTATTGTAGCAGCCAACTTCATTGCAACTCTATTGGTGACAGAAACTCTCTATCGCAAGTTTTTTAATAGTTCAATGCAGTTGAACATTGAGTAATTGTTAATTAATAGTTAAATCTCTCGAATTTTTGATTTTGCTTGTTGCCAAAGGGTCTCTAATTCTTCTATTGTATAAGTTGTTAAAGGACGCTCTGCGAAAGACTCCATCATTGATATGCGTTGAACAAAACGCTGATTTGTCCCTCGCAAGGCTTGATCTGGATCCAACCCATACCAACGAGCTAAGTTAATGATAGTGAATAACAAATCACCTAATTCTGCTTCCTGATGGGCTTGATCTGAGGTGGTTAACGCCTCTTTAAATTCTGCTAATTCTTCATCAAACTTTTCCCAAACTCCCCCTATATTTTTCCATTCAAAACCAGAAGCAGCAGCTTTTTTTGATATTTTCATTGCTGAAGTTAAAGGAGGCAAACTTCGAGCATAGCGACGCAGTTTATTGCTCAATAGTTGGGTTTTTTCTAGAGTTTCTCCCTTTTCTTTTGCCTTAATCTGTTCCCAATTTTGGTGGACTTCTTCTGTACTATTAACTATTACGTTTCCAAAGACATGGGGATGACGGCGAATGAGTTTTTCAGTGATACTTTTTGTTACTTCTTCTAAAGAAAAATAATTATTTTCTTGGGCAATTTGAGCTTGTAATACTACTTGTAATAACAAGTCTCCTAATTCTTCTGCGATCGCGTTTTGGTCTTGACTATGAATAGCATCTATTACTTCATAAGCCTCCTCTACTATATAAGGAATAAGACTTTCAGCAGTTTGTTCTAAATCCCAAGGACAACCCTTATCAGGATCTCTTAACTGTGCTACTACTTCTATTAAATTTTTTAGAGCGATTAAAACAGAACTGTAAATATTTAAGTTACTATTCATTATCATTATAAATTTTATTTGTAGAAAACTATGAAACTATTTTAATTAGCTTAATCTTTATTAATGTAGTTTTGATTACATTGAAAATTAATGTAGTTTTTTTTACCTTTGAATATGGTTTAGTTTACATGAATAGGTATTGTTCTCAAGGGTGTACAGATCGGAGATCTTAGTGATGCTAACTTCATCTTCCCTGCTGACTAATAATACTAAGTTTGAGTTTTTAGCCATATCTTAGTTGTCTGGTAAGAGTGAGCCTCCCTAGAAATCTGGGGAGGCTTTAATGTTAAGAATTTTTTTCTATCATCCAGAAAGGAATATTCTGACTAGGATTGATGATTAGACCCTTAACATTATTATGAGCAAAAGCATAATCTTTAGTTTGCCAGAGGGGAATATAGGGAACATCTTGGGCTAAGATTTGTTGAAGTTCAGCAAAGATGGTTTGACGAGTTTCGGGGTTAATTTCTTGACGCTGCCGATTAATTAGTTGATTTACTTTGTCGTTGTAATAAAAAGAACCTCGACTTTGGGCAGCACCTTCTTCACAACCCTTGCTGTTTGAACCTTTAGTACAACTCAGAAAGGGTTGGACATAATTATCGGCATCCAGAAAATCAGGATACCAGTCAGCTAAAGCAGCAGGATAAATACCTTGACTAAGGTTGCTAAAAAATGAAGCAGATTCTACACTTTGGGGAACAAATTGAATTGCCCCATCAAATTCTTTTTCCACTAGAGCTTTGAGAGTTTCTGCGACAATGCCGCGGGTAATGGAGCCAGAAGGATACCAAATTTCGACAATTGCCGGATTTTCTGAGGAATAACCCGACTTAGCAATTAAGTCCTTAGCTTTACTAATATTAGCTTCACCGTAGGCATCATAAAAACTAGGTTGATAAACGTCAAAAGCGGTGGGGATCAGACTGTATACTAATTCTCCTTGTCCTTGAAGTACTCTTTGATTAATCACATTGCGGTTCATGAGAGCAGCTATAGCTTGACGTACTTCGAGTTTATTTAACGGCTCTTGATTGAGATTCAGAACTAGGTAATTAACTACCGTACCCGAACCATCAATAACTTGCCACTTATTATTAGAGGTTTCTTGCAACAGGTTGCTAATTTGATTGGGATCGAGAGATTGGTAAGCGACATCTATGGCACCTGTGCGAAAACTATTAAACAAGTTAGCGGAGTTACCGCCATATACTTGCATATTAATACCTTGGTTAGCTGGTGCTTCTCCCCAGTAATTTTCATTAACATCAAGAGTGATTGAATCACTATCAAACTCAGTTAGTTTATATTTCCCTGTGCCAATTACTGTATTAGGATTAAACTTCCCTGCACCAATCTCATAGAATTGGGGAGATACCGCAGAAGTACCAGGAAAAGCTAGTAAAGCGGGAAAAGCAGAAAAAGGTTGCTTGAGTTTGATGGTAATTTCATATTCTCCTGTAGCTTCTACTGTTTGTACTACATCAGCTAGTAAGAAAGCTGGTTTTCCCCCATTGGAAATAAAACGATTTAGAGAAAAAGCCATTGCTTCTGAGTTAAAAGGAGTACCATCGCTAAAAGTGACACCTTGGCGTAAGGGAATATTATAGGTAATACCATCTTCACTTACTTGGGGCATTTCGGTTGCTAATAATGGCACGATATTGGTTGTCCCTAGTTCGTAAGTATAGAGAGTTTCTGCCACATTATAAATAATGTTCAATCCAGCTAATTCGTAGTTATCAGCAGGATCAAGAGTACGGGGTTTAAGAGTAGTACCAATGGAGATACGGTTACTATCTATGGTGTTGTTAGTAGAACTATTGGGAGTTTGAGTACTATTACAACCTACTGTTAAATAGAAGCACAGTAAAAATAGGCTTAGATATTTACCCCATTGATGTAACTTTTGATCGAGCATGGAAAATTAAAAATAATTCAGTAAATATAGCAATCCTAAATCATTTGTCAGCAACTCTCTCTTGATATTTCTCTCTGTTTGAGGCGATTTGGAGGCTTAGGGTAATCGTTGACTGGGACGGGGGATGTTTAATTAATGTTATGACTAAGTGAATTTTACACTTTTAGCGATCGCAATATCCAATAATTTCAAACCTTCTTCTAAACTATCGATACGAGCTAATTTATCTCTTAATTCTGCTGCACCCTTAAAACCTTTACAATACCAAGCGAGATGCTTGCGAGACTGCAAAATTCCCCTTCTGCCTTTATATTCCCACAATCCTTGCAGATGTTCTTGGGCGCATTGTAGTCTTTCTGGGATAGTAGGAGGAGATGATAGACAACCAGTAGTGAGAAAGCGATCGATTTCTCCCACTAGAAACGGATAACCTAGAGTACCTCTAGAACACATCACCCCATCTGCACCAGTTTGTTCCAAACATTTAATTGCTGCTTCTATGGAAAAGATGTCTCCATTAGCGATAACAGGAATTCTTAAAACCTCTTTAACCCGCTTAATCCATTCCCAACGAGCCTCTCCATTGTAACCTTGGGCGCGAGTACGGGCGTGGAGTGTTAACATTTTTGCTCCTCCATCTTCCATACGGCGAGCAAAATCGAGAATATTAATTTCTTGATCATCCCAACCAATGCGAGTTTTTACCGTAACTGGTACATCTACTGCTTCTACAACTGTTTTAACAATTGCTTGGGCTACTTCAGGTTGACGTAATAGAGAAGAACCACCACCTTTTTTAGTAATTTTATTAACAGGACACCCCATATTAATGTCAATTGTCTGCGCTCCTTCGGCAACAGCTTTTTGTGCTGCTTCCGCCATAAAGTCGGGACGACAATCGAATAACTGAATACTAATGGGTTGCTCGTCAGGGGCAATTTCCATTACCTTTGGTAGTTCCTGTAAATGATAAATTTCTTTGGCACTTACCATTTCGGTGTAGAGCATGGATTTTGGAGCGTATTTCCTAACTAATCTACGAAATACTAAATCTGTTACTCCCGATAAAGGAGATTGCAAAACACGACTATGGAGAGTTACCGAATCAATTTTTAAAGGTTTAGATAATCTAGCTTGCAGCTCAGGGGAAAGGAACATAAAAGATTGTTGATCATTAGGAAATAATGGTATCACTTTATATATTTAAACTAATTCTTACTTGAATAATAGTCATGCAGTCTGGTGATGTTCTTCGGCAAAGATATAAAATTATCCAAAGTATTGGTGGTGGTGGTTTTGGTGATACCTATTTAGCACTTGATCATGATTTTCCTGATAATCGTAAATGTGTTGTCAAACATCTTGCTCCCAAAAACTCCGATCCTCAAGCTATTGCGATCGCAACACGGTTATTTAAGAAAGAAGCACAGTGTTTATCTCGTTTAGGAGAGCATCATAACATTCCTCGTCTTTATGCTTATTTTGAAGAAGATGGAGAATTTTATCTAGTACAAGAATTTATCGAAGGACATACTTTAAATTCAGAATTTCAACCAGGAAAACAATGGAGTGAAAAGGAAACCGTTGATTTTTTGCGAGAATTACTGGAAATTTTGGCTTTTGTCCATCAACAAGGGACTATTCACCGCGATGTTAAACCAGGTAATATTATGCGGGCAGATAAAGATGGCAAGTTATTCTTAATTGATTTTGGTGCGGTTAAAGAAAAATTAAGTGTAGATGATAGTGGTCAGCCTACTGTGGTTATTGGTACTCCCTCTTATATGCCACCTGAGCAAGCAACAGGAAATCCCAAAAAGAGTAGTGATATATATTCAGTAGGAATTTTGGGAATTCAGGCTCTTACTGGCAAAGCAGCCCACGGTTTACCCCGCGATGAAGAGGAATTAAAACAAATTATTGAAGAATTACCAATTGATACTCAAATACAATACGTTTTGGGTCGTATGGTTAGTTTTCAGCACAAGAATCGTTTTGCTGATGGTACAGAAGCTTTACAAGCACTTATTCCGACTATTGTTGAACCTAAACCACCTAAAAAAACATCTAATTCTCCCAAAATAGTATTATTTACTTTGCTAGGTGCGATCGCATTAATTGGCGCAGGACTTTATACTTTATTACCTCCAAAGCAGCCTAGTTACCAAGCTTTAGAAGTCTATTTACAAAATAAAGAATGGTCAAAAGCAGACCCAGAAACCCAAAGATTACTTTTAGAACCAACTAACTACTAACCACTAACTACTAACAAGTAGGGCGAAGCACACTCCACCCCACTTCCATCTCAAATATTATTATTAGTAGCTACATCCCGCCATATTCCAACTAAAATACCTTGAACTTCTACCGCACTAGCATCTACTTCGATAGGTACATATTTAGGATTGGCTGGCTTGAGAGTAACTTGATTACTATTGCGATAGTATCGCTTGAGAGTTGTACCATAGCCAGGAACTCTAGCAGCGACAACATCACCACTTTTAGCTTCATCAGGAGATTCTACAGAACGCATAATTGCTAAATCTCCTTCAATAATCGAATCTTCGATCATGCTATCTCCCGTAACTCTCAATACATAATGATCTGACTGAGCAAATACTTCACTGAGATCGAGTCGAATTTTATCTTCGGTAAAGGGTTCAACTAAACCCCCTGCTGCAATTGATCCCAGAATTTCTAACCCTTTTTCGGGTTGATGTAAAATTCTTAAGGTGCGGGCTTTGCCATCTATCCAGTCAATATATCCTTTATTACGTAATCTTTCTAAACGGCTTTGTACTGGTGCGGGCGATTTTAAATTCATCGCTTTCATCATTTGTCTAATAGATGGTGCGTGTTGAGTTGTACGAATATACTCAATCAACCAATCAAATAATTCTTGTTGGGCTGGAGTCAAAGTTTCCATAATTATCTCTAAGAATATTTCTCAGAACATAGGTACTTAATACTAAAATATTAGATGCTATTTGACCCCAGAAAGTCAACTATTTTTTTGAAATATATTATTTTTTGATTAGTAAATACTTTTTAAGACTTGCTCCTGTATATCCTGTTACAGTCCAAATTAAAGCCCTTGTCGTATCTCTAAATACCCGTAATGGGGATTCTTGAGGTTGTTTTCCTGGAACACTAATAGTCGTGAATGCGATACCTTTACTACCTAAAACTATCGTACCAACAGAAGCAGCTCGCAACATATGATAATCAGAAGTAATTAGATAAAGATGCCGAATTTTTTGTTTTTGGAAATCTGTTACTAAACTTGTAAAATTAGTGACAGTGTCATTGGCGCGACGATCAATCAACAATCTTTCTAAATCCACTGAAGCATTAGCAAAAATGTTCTTAACTAGTTGATCTCGACTACCAGAAGAAATCCAAATCGGCAAAGTTGGGTATTTGTGGGCAAGTTTAGCTGCAAATCGTTCTCGATAGTGATCTCCTCCCAAAACAAGAATAGCTTGAGGTTCTATTGCTTGTAATCTAGCGATCGCAATACGAAAAGGAATAGAAATCAGAATTGTCAAGAAAACACCAATTATCAACAACAAAATAAATTTCAATTTATTTAGCTTAGTTGTCATTGATATCCAAGAGTTTTTTTCAAATCTTAACAGCCCTAGACGGCTCCATACCATAGTAAAGATGATTATTATGGGTTTTGAATGGGTACTTGACTAATATTACGAAGTGTATAGGATTGCGTTATCTTAAAAATATTATTAACACAAGGAGATATATCATGGTGTGGCGCGGTTCAATCGACACTAAAGACCGTATTTTTGGAGCTTTAGTCTATTCTATCCCTTTATATTTCAGCTTCTCTTTGGGACAGTTCGCGGTTAATTATTTACCCCAATTTTTGGTTGTATTAATTAAAATATTTTTGACCCCCTTAAATATCTTATACAGTATTCTTCCCTTTGCTAACTTTGTGATTTTCTTTGCTCTGTTTTTGTTGGTGGTTAGAAATGAAAAACTCAGACATTTTGTTAGATTTAACACCATGCAAGCCTTACTTTTATATATAGCTCTGGTCTTGCTTCAACTAGGAATAGGGATTTTAAGCATCAATTTTCTAACTATTGTCTTAGGCTCAATAATCTTTATTTTGACTTTAGCCGTGTGTATCTATAGCATTATTCAATGCTGCTTAGGCAAATATCCAGAAATACCTTCTATTTCCGACGTTGTCTATTCTCAAGTCCCTTAAGCTATTACATAATTTGATAAACTGCCAATTCCTTCAATTTCTACGATTACGCGATCGCCTACTGTTAAAGAGCCAATGCCTTCAGGAGTACCAGTTAAAATCACATCTCCTGGATTTAGAGTCATAATATGGGAGATATAGGAGACGAGAAATTCTGGAGAAAATATCATTTCACTGATTGATGCAGACTGTTTAGGAGTATCACTGTCATTGAGAAAGGTTTTTAAGCGAGCTTCTAAAGGTAACTCTCGGACAATCCAAGGACCTAGAGGGCAAAAAGTATCAAATCCTTTGGCTCTTGTCCATTGACCGTCTTTTTTCTGTAAATCTCTAGCGGTAATATCGTTAGCAATGGTATAACCCCAAATAACTTTACGAGCTAATTCAGGAGACAAATCTTTACAGTAACCATGTAGAGTCTCACCTTGGGTAAGACTACCTATAATTAAAGCCAACTCTCCCTCATAATCTATCCTCACACTTTGTTTCGGATATTTAATTGCTGCTTCATCCCCAATAATCGTTGTCGAAGGCTTGAGAAAAAGGAGCGGTTCACGAGGAACGGGAGTTCCCATTTCTAAAGCGTGTTTCAGATAGTTTTTTCCTACAGCAACGATTTTGGATGGCGCACAGGGAGCTAATATGCTATAGGTATCAGGTTTTAGATCAATATCAGTTAATTGTCCTCCCAACCAGGGAGGAGCATCGAAGACTCCTACACTTCTATCGAGTCGTAATAAGCCATAATAAACTTGTTTTTGGTTAGTTCTAACGCGAACATAGCGTTGTGCCATCGGAAAAAATTAAAG
>JASJDB010000067.1 GCA_030065315.1 Xenococcaceae cyanobacterium MO_167.B52
CCTGTTCCTTTGCTGACATTCGACCCTCAACCTTGTTTTGCCTCCAAGAAAGCTAAAAAACAATACTATGATGCCATCTGGTTCAGTAGAATTCGAGAATTGAAATGTCGTGCCTGATTAGGTTTTACTAAAATGTGTCAGGCAGTCAGGTCCAATCCCTTTTTGTTGATAGTTCTTTAGAATATAAATAGCATTTAACTCACCTCGATAAAAAGGATCGCCTGTGCGTTCTATTCCACCGTTGGCAAAACCAACAATTTGTTGTAATTTATCCTCTGCAACATAAGTAAAATTACCATTTTTTTGGGCATTTTCAAAAACTTGATGCCAACTATTTTCACGTTTCTCGTAAGATAAATTTTCTAGAATATCGTCTAATAAAATTCCTTGATAAGTAGTTCTCCAAGTATCTACATGAACTTGTGCAATTTTAGATATATCCTTATTGATCGCATCTCGTATAATCATTATCTAAGTAATCTATATCAAAAGGATTTAATATTATTATTGTTTCTCATAATATTTAATAATAATCGTTTTTCTGAGCGAGCTATTGCTTGATAAGTAGGAATAACTGCTTCTGATTCTACAGAAATTATCGAAATATCCCATTCAATTAATTTATCGATAAAATTAGGGTATTCTATTGGATTATGAATTGCGATCGCACAAGGAAGATGATGTTTTTTAGCAGTTTGACTAAGTTGGAAAATGCTATCTAAAACCGCAGGATGATTCACATTCAAACCGAGACGGGAAAAATCTGAATGTTCTCGATCTACGCCCAGAATTAGTTGAGTTAAATCGTTGGCACCAATCAGAATACCTTGCAATCCTGCTTGAATGTATTCGGGAAGTAAAAAGACTACTGATGGTACTTCTGCCATAATCCACAATTGAAAAGAAGCAGTTTGATCTAAGGCAAAATTATTCACACGCTCACGACAAAAAGTAAATTCTTTTACACTACGGACAAAAGGTAAAATTAAATTAATATTGCCATATCCTTCCTGTTGAATAATTGCGATCGCTTCTAATTCTAAATCAAGGAGAGTTGAATCCAACATATGGTGATAAGTACCGCGATCTCCCACTATGGGATTAAGCTTTAGTGCTTGAGAGTAGTTAAACTGGCTACTATGCCAATCAACAGAACGATAAAAGACAGGACGAGGATGAAAAGCTACGACAAACTGGCGAATTAGCTGGGTTAAATGGTCTAAAAATTCCCTTTTGCTAGATACACTTAACCATTGATCTAAAGACTTAGAAGCAAGCAATTCTAGTAACAATAGTTCCCCACGTAACAACCCTACTCCATCTATAGGCAGATTTTGCGATCTCTCAATTGCTCTAATATGACTTAGATTAACCATAATTCTAGTAGCCAAGGGTTCAGTAATTGTTACTGATTGGAGCATGGTTGGAGATTGTTCCTGGACTGGCTGATCATGGACTTGGGCGTGGTGAACTTCTCCTCGATCTCCGTCTAACATAACCAAATCTCCTGTTTTAAGGATGCTAGTAGCACATTTAGCATTGACAATAGCAGGAATTCCTAGTTCCCTAGCGATGATCGCAGCATGGCTGGTCATACCACCTGTTTCGGCAATAATTCCCCATATTTTCGGAGATAAAGCCACTTGAGTTGGAGCGATCTCTTTTGTGACTAAGATGCAGGGATTATTGATAGAAGCTGGCTCTATTGATAATTGGTCATTCACTAAAATATTAGCTGTTGTCTTACCAGGAGAAACTCCCAAGCCTGTCAATAATGGTTTAATAGAAGTTTCCAATGTACTAATATCTTGGTCGAAGGTAGTCCGGCGTCCTAAAGGATCCCTAAGCGATATATCTTTCGGATATAGAACTACGGGGCTTGCGTTCACTTCGTCAAAAGAGAAAGCCGAAAAATAATTTAACCGAGTCCAAAAAAACTGAGGTGAAAAAGTAGTATTACTATTGCGATTCGATAGAGTCCATTCCAAGTATCTGATCTCGGGTCTTTTTTTGATTAATCTTCCTACCAAGTTAACCAATTCTGTTAAATAGTCTGAGGTTAAGGAATAGGTTTCTGATTCAAATTCTGTTAAAAAATAAGACTCGATACAATCTATTCTTGAATCTTGATTACTTTGCAGACGATAAGCACGGGTTTTTTGACCTAACTTTTGCTGTAGTATTTTGCCTGTTGTTCGGTCTAATAGATAGGTATCTGGTTCTACTGCTCCTCGTTCCAGACTATCTGGTAAACCCCAGGTAGATTGAATTAAAAGAGTTGTGGGTTTTAGTTCTAAAATTCCTGATGCGATCGCATTTTCCAGAGGTTGGATCAATACATTGCAATTAATTTCTTCTAAAGGAAGATTTAGTTTGAACCAATATAATAGACTTTTAGCACTAAACAATTGAGACCAAACTTTCTTAATTGTCAAAGTCAAAGCTTGTAAATCACAAAAACAAGTTTGGGAATTCCAAAGACTAGTGCTATGTCGTTGGGGATAATGATTAGGAAAAAAACAAGGTCGCAGAATCAAATTTTGACTATTTAATTGTTGAGCAGCAGTGACAATTTCTTCTTGCCATTGTTCAAGTAACTCCGTTTCAGCAATAGCCTGACGACTATTATGTGCTATGGATTGAAGAACCTGATAATCATCTATATCCAAGTGCAAAGAAGAATTAGCCACATTACTAACTAAAAATCGAGAATCATCTATATTAGCTAAAAACTTTCTAAATAAAGTATTACTCACAACAAAACCAGGGATTATTGGATAGTCTTGCTGTAAAAGTTGACTCAGAATAAAAACTTCCTCCCCAACCAAAGACTGTTCCAAAGCTTGTATTTGAGAGAGCCAATATAGATGATTCACAGGTTTAACGGGCAGATGCTAATTGTGCTTCGTTCACTGCAATTTTACTGAGGAATTCCTCTGTTAGTTTAACAAAAGCCTTAGAACCACTAGAATTAGGCATAGCCAATGCCACTGGGGTAAATAAATCTACTGCTTTTGCTACATTAACATCCATAGGAATAGATTGATTAAAAAGTTGTTCAGGATAAAAATCATCCCTAATTCTTTTCATCACTTGCTTATAATATCTTCCCATCAAGCCTCCAGCAGACAAAATAAACACTATCCCCAACAGATTAATATTTAATGGTTCTGTGTCTTGATGATGCTTTTTCAAATTGGCAATGCGTCTTTCTAGAAGTTGAATTCCTACTAAAGATAAGGGTTCAGGACGAGCAGGTAGAAGATAATAATTACTAGCAGCGATACCGCTACGAGTTAGCAAATTGTAACCAGGAGCGCAGTCCATAATAATAAAGTCGTACTCATCTACTATCGGCTCAACAATATTTTTGATCAGGATTCTTTCAAAGTTGTCCCAAACTTTTTCAAATTCTTTTCCTGTTTCTTCTATTGCTCTCTTATGGAGCATTTCTGACACCAGATACTCATCATACAGTTCAATATCTCCTGGCAACAATTCTAAGCCATCCACATTACACACACCAGGAAAAATTAAATCGCGAATTTCCAGTTTTTTCCAAGGATTAGGAGTAATGGCATGATCGAGTAAATAACTCAAAGTACGCCTTTTTTTGCGAAATTTGGCAAAATCATGGGGTGAAATCAAACTTAAAGTAGCACTAATTTGTGAGTCTAAGTCTAAAACTAAAACTCGTTTATTGTGATATTTAGCTAAAACAGTGGCTAAGTTAACAGTAAGAGTAGTCTTGCCCACTCCCCCTTTCATATTGACAGTACTGATAATAACGCCCATGGCACAGATTCCTATTTAAGACCAGTTACAGCCTAGTTTGCCAGAATATTAAGAAGGGAAATATGGATATTTTCTATGTTTTTTAGAGAAACTGTTTAATTTACAACTTTGCCGAAACTGGATAGTTTTCTAGTTCTACGCGATCGCAAACAAATAATGTTCCTGAAGCTACACACAAAGGAATAGTGAATAGATTAACGAAAGGAATACTAATCAGGGCAAGACATACTAAAGCAAAGCTACCACTAGCGGGTAAGCTGCGGCATAGAATCCCTAATTTTTGGCGAAACTTTAAGCGTCTTCTTTCCAAACAAGAATCAAGAAAATCTAAGCCAACTATAGTTGTCGTCAAGGTAAAAGAGCCAACAGCGGACAAAAGGGTGCCAATACCAGGAAAGAAGCCTAAAATCAGTAAAGGAATTCCCAAGATCGCGATTAAAACTAGCTTTTTCAATTCATATAAGATAGCCCGCCCAATATCTCTGAAAATACTTACCTCCACAATTTCCACTTTACCTGTGCGAATCTTCTCTAATTGCTCCGATAACTGTCCATACCAAGGTGCGCCCAACAGCACACCAAATTGGGTCAAAACAAAACCTGTAGCAATGAATAAAATTATTGTAAGCAAGAATCTCAGCAGTAAAATCAATCCTAATACCAAATATTCTAAAATTCCTAACCAGGAAGGAAGATCTTGAATCAGTAATTTTAACCAGGTAGAAGCACTGACTTGAATGTCGGTAATAAGTTCCGAGCCAAACCAAAATAATCCTGTATAAAGTGCGATCGCAATAACAAGATTAACGGAAATTGGTATCACAACGTATCCTAAAAGTCGGGGATTTTGCCAAAAAATAATAATTGCTTTTAAGGGATAGATTGCACCTGCTATAGTACCGAAACCGCCTAAAATTCTTTTCATCTAGAATGAATCATCCACAATCAATAATAAGACAGCAGCATTTGGTATTAGCTTGCTGATTCCTTTCTATTTTGGACTAATATCTCTCTCTATAGTTAACCAATCAGAAGACTTTGCTGTAAAAAAAACTGATAAATCAAGGTAAATGTATGTTATTAAATAATAGTAATTTATATTTATTAACGGCAGATTGTATCTAGAAAAAAGTGTAATTTAGTTTACACAATTTTCAAAAATTTTAGGTGTAATTTACATCATCTACGTAATATCTCTATTATCTACAAGCTAAGAACAATACAATAACAATAGTTAATTTACGGGATGTATTTTAATCTCAAAAAGCTATATCATAAACCTCGAAATTATTAGAAACACAGTCATTTAAACCAACTTCTACAATTTTTGATATGACAATCCAGTATTTTGGTACGATTCACAACTATTTAGTAGCGGTTTATCACACCCCTGACCTAGGTTGGCGATATAGTATTATCCTTCATGATGGCAGCCTATTTGAACCTTACGACCTATATGAAACTAGCGCGGAAGCTTATGAAGTGGCGCAAAACATTGTCCATTTAGTTATGTGTAATGACGTGGCGCAAGAAAGCAGATAATGGAGAGAAAAAAAATAGGTGACAGGGATAATAAGGATTACTTTGCCAATAATTTGTAATTTATTGGCTTAAGTATTTCCTTAGTCCCTATACCTGTTTTAATTTCTACAAAGTTCTATAGGTACGATAGTTAATATTGGGAAAGATATTATCGATTTTTTCGACTTTCTCCAACCAACCAGAATCGATTTTTCCGATTAAGATATCTTCGTATAATTTGTTGAATCTGAGTAAATGCGATCGAGTTCTTCTCACTGCATAAGGTACCATTGTGCCAGTACGCATGATAAATGCCCAATCGGAAGACTGCGCCAGCAATAATTCCCGTGCAGCTTGATTTAAAGCCTTCCATTCTAACTCATCTATCGGTTCTCGTGAGGCTAACTGAATCATTCTTTCTGCTGCTTTATGTAGATGGGGATAAATCCAAGCATTGGTTTCATTCAACCAGTATTCATGGAAACCTTTATAACCCCAACTAGACTGAGAAGGGCGACATACTTGCTGATTAGGATTACCCCTCAAATAATCAGAAAGGTGAGTCATGTCGTAAGTATCTTGGTCATACCAACTCTTGCGGAAGAGAAAATCAATAAACCAAGGACCTTCGTACCACCAGTGACCAAATAACTCAGCATCGTAAGGAGAAACTACGATAGGAGGACGATCCATAAATCCTCTCAGATTATGAATTTGCTGCCCCCGATTGTACATAAAGTTAGCTGCGTGTTCTGCTGCTTTTTCCTTTGCCCAGTAGGGGTCATAGAGGGCTTTTTCTGATAATCCTCCATCCCTAGCAGTGATCTTGTGATACTTAATCCCAGTATTTTTTCTTTGACCATTGGGCATGATGTAGGGCTTAATATATTCATATTCTGCCTCCCATCCCAAATCTT
This sequence comes from Xenococcaceae cyanobacterium MO_167.B52, assembly GCA_030065315.1. Classification (GTDB taxonomy): domain Bacteria; phylum Cyanobacteriota; class Cyanobacteriia; order Cyanobacteriales; family Xenococcaceae; genus JASJCP01. The sequence continues at coordinate 6,234 of JASJDB010000067.1, forward strand.
TATAGAATTCCCGATATTCTGGATCTCCTGGATATCCTACTTTAGAAGACCAAACTTGTTGAGAAGATTCATGATCTCGACCAAAAGCAGCAACCCCAGTTTCGGTGAAAATTGGTGCATAGCTACCAAAACGAGGACGAGGACGAGCATAGAGAATTCCGTGACCATCAGTCAAGAAATATCGCAGACCAGCATCTGCTAACATCCTTTCTAATCCCTCATAATAGGCACACTCTGGCAACCAAATCCCTTTAGGAGAACGACCAAAGTTTTCTTGATAATGCTCGCAAGCTACCTGAATTTGCGCCCAAACAGCTTCGGGATACATTTTCATTAGGGGTAAATAACCATGGGTAGCACCGCAAGTGATGATATCAAGATTATTACTGTCGAGAAATTGTTTAAAAGCTTTTACTAAATCACGATCATAATTTTCCCAGGTCTGTTGAATCTGCTTGAATGATTTAGCATAGTACTCAGCAAGATAACGTATGTGACCATTATGTTGATTGTGATCGATTTCCTTGGCAATTAACTCTTGGAGTAAAGCTAAATGGTCATCGTAACGATCCTGTAAGAGTGGGTCTCTTAACATAGACACCAAGGGTGGTGTCATACTCATGGTCATTTTGAAGTCAATTCCGTCTCGCTTTAAGTTTTCAAAAACTTGCAGCAAGGGAACATAAGTTTCCGTAATTGCCTCAAATAACCACTCTTCCTCTAAGACATAATCACTTTCTGGATGTCGTACAAATGGTAAGTGGGCATGAAGAACTAAGGCAAGATAACCGAGAGCCATGATAATATTTCCGCAACCTTATTTTGTTAAGTTGATAGTTGAAGCAATCTGAGTAAAGTTTATGATATCTTAAGATTATCCCTCAGAAAAGTTCACTCATAAACAGAAAGTTTGTGCTAGTTTAGGAAGTTTTTAACTTTACAGGGAATTTACCGTTATTCATAGAGATTATTAATCGCTAAATAATAGACACTTATCTTTCTATGTGTAACTATAATAAGAAAATTGAACTTAAGCTAATTTATTTTTAAAGTACGTTAAATTTTACCTCTAGTGTTGCAATTGTATAGTAAGCAAGAAGATCATTGGCAAGAGATTTGTGGACAAGGTTCTCTTCAACTACTATTGTTTGTTAACGAACGTCCTACGTCCCAGGAAAATACCAGGCAAATTTACGCCTTTTTAGATGACCTAAGAATGACCAAAGATTTTAAACTAGAGGTCATAGATATTGGCAAGCAGCCCCATCTAGTAGAGCATTTTAAGCTGATAACTACCCCTGCTTTGGTCAAAATATCTCCCAGTCCTCAGCAAACCTTGGCAGGAAGCAACTTAATTTCTCAGTTAAAGCAGTGGTGGCCCAGATGGCAAGCAGCTTTACAAACTGAGTCTGTTAGGGATTCTCAGACAACTACGGAACAAGAAGAATCATTGTCTACTTTACCTGTAACCAATCCTGTAGGTTATTCCGAAGAATTGATTCGTCTATCTGATGAAATTTTCAGCTTACAGCAACAAAAAGAGCAACTATCTCAACAGCTAAGATTTAAAGATCAAATTTTGGCAATGCTGGCACACGATCTTCGTAATCCTTTGACCGCAGCTTCTTTGGCAATGGAAACTTTAGAATTGTCAGAACACCAGGAAAAAACAACTCAAAAGGAGCAACTTAGAAGCCAACTGTACCAGCAATCTCGTCGTCAGTTTGGCATTATGAAACGCATGATTGTTGACTTGTTAGAAAGTTCTCGCAGCGTTAGCACCAAACTAGAGGTTAATCCTGATAAATTTAATTTAAAGGATTTATGTCAAGATGCGATCGCTCAAACTAGCAAACAGCTCAAAGCTAAATCTCAAATTTTCCAGCAGGATATACCCCAAGATATCCCTTCTGTTTACGTAGATGGAGAGTTAATTCGTCAATTACTAGTTAATCTGCTAGATAATGCCATTAAATACACTCCAGAAGGGGGTCATATAAACTTAGTTGTCTTGCATCGTACCAGCCAAAAATTACAAGTAAGTATCTGTGACACAGGACATGGTATTCCCCTAGAAAAACAAGAACATATTTTTGAAGGAAACTTTCGCCTAAAACGAGATGAAAGTCAAGAAGGTTATGGTCTAGGGCTTTCTTTATGCCGTAAAATTGTCCGCGCTCATTATGGTCAAATCTGGGTAGATAGCTCGCCAAATGATGGTAGTAGCTTTCATTTCACTCTACCTGTTTATCGTTCCTAGTTTAGGTATTAGGTGTTAGGTATAGAAATTATACTAAATCCGCTTACCAAAGTATATTTTTAGTTTAAAGCGTAGAGTTAGCTTAAACCTTTCTGAATTCTAAATTCTGCATTCTAAATTCCCACAAATTTAAAGTGTTGTATCTAAACAGGATTTAGTATTAGGTGTTGGGGACAAATGGATTGTACAAATAATTCTGCTTACCTAGTTAATCGGGGGGAGAAATCGAATAAATTCTAGGGGTAAGCCGTCAGAGTCAGCAATAAAAGTCACTTCGTAAACCCGATCGCCAATCATTTGCTGAGTAGGGGATAATAGTATTTTGAGAGGTTGTACTTGTTCGGGATTATTTGCTGTTGCGGAGTCAAACTTTTGCTGTAAATTCTTTAACCAATTGGGAAGGCTATCTGTAATTTTTGTCAGATCGAAAGACAGATGATAGTAACCTACATAATGCTCATCACCAAAAGCATCGGGAGCGGGCTTGGGTTCAGGAATTTGGATTAATTCGATCCTGCCTTGTAGTCCTTCCATCCAGCAAGCTAAAGTGTATCCTGTAGTGAATCTTTCTTGAACTGTAAACCCTAATAATTCATAGAATGCGATCGCACTATGGATATTAGCGGTGCGGATGGAAACGTGGTGCATTGGCTAGATAACTTACTCAAAGAGGAAACGGTAAGGATAGTGACGGGGAGAACCAGGTTCTTTTTCTAGGGAAAAGTTGATTATGTTCCAACAAGGTTCGGTTTGAGATTCAGAACTGAAAAATACTGGCAACCCATACAATTTAGGAATTTTAATTTCATGGCTTTCTTGCCAAGGGTGGGTTCTTTCTAAGTAGGAACTCACCAAATCTTTATAGCGATTAGCAATAATCACTTTAGTAGCACGATACCCTTCTGTATATAAGCGATCCAAAGCTTCATGAATTTCAAAACGAATTCCATCGGGATGGGTATGTTGACGATACCATTTCCCTTCCCAACGTCGCCAGCGTCTTCCTGATGGTAAATGGACTAACTCTTCAGTTTTAGGATTTGCCTCAAATGCACCATGACGGGGACAAAGATAAGCATCAGTGAGAGTTAGAGCGGAGATTGATTGGCGACAGTGGGGACAACTGATTTCTGAGCCAAATATGGGGTATTGTAGTCCTATATTCATTCTTAAAATTTTTTCTTTTACCTTACAATATCCTTCAAGATTTGGGACTAGTTTTACCAAAATCCACAGAAATATTTAATTTCTTGGTGCCTAGCCAAATTTGTAGTGTTTCCGTACAGCACTCTTGATCGTCCAAGTACAGGACATTCCCCTGGGAAAAGTTACTAAATCTCCCTTCCCCATTGATACGGGTTTTCCCCCATCAGGAGTTACAGTCACATCCCCTGCTAAAAAATAGCAAGTTTCAGTTTCGTCATAAGTCCAAGGAAATTCTGATACTTCTTTTGTCCAGATAGACCAGTTAAACACTCCTAATGTTTCTAATTCACCTTGGGTTGGTTGATGTTTAATTTCAATAGAAGAACTCATAGTGTTATTTAGATGTAATTAAAATGGCTGATATCTGCTTTTAATTCCAATTTCCACCCCTGTTCAGATGCCTTACTTGTTAATTTTACTAAACAGCCCACAGGAGTTGTAAAATCAGCGGTATTAGGCACTAAAGCTTGAGTTGCACTCAACACTGAAGCACTATGTCCCACTAAAAGCAGATTATCTGAGAAATTCTGAACTAACCATTTTGCGGTTGTTCCAGCTCTTAATTTTACTTCTGCTTCAGTCTCAGGGTATTTAGGATATAGGTAAGAAGAATAATTCCAATCAAGGCGGGGGTATTTAGCTTCTAGTAATTCACGAGGATGAATTTGTGGAGTTTCACTCATCCAATCTGGATTAAACCATTCACTTAAACCTGCTTCTAGTTTAATAGGTAAATCTAGAATATCGGCTATTTGATGAGCAGTTTGAATTGTTCTTAAAAAAGGAGAGGCAAAAATATGATTAATAGTTTCTGATTTTAGTCTTTTTCCTATTTGATAAGTCTGAAGCAATCCATCTTCTGATAAGGGAGGATCATAGCGTCTTGGTGCTGTATTAAACCATTCTGGATCAACAAAATCAAAACGATTCCCATGACGAGCAATCCATATTGTTCGATTCATGATTTACTCTTTAAAAGCGACAAATAACTTTTCCGATAATTCGATCTAATTTTATTGCACCATAGGAACGACTATCGATACTTTCTACTGTATTATCTCCTTGTAAAAAAAAATCCTGATTTGTTATCGATACGATTCTTTTTACTATGGGGAAATTCAGACGATAGGGATGAAATGCGACGATGATGTCTCCAATTTCTGGTGCAGCTTTTTGATAAGCATTGAGATCGATCAGGATTTCCTCACCCGATTGTAATAAAGGTTGCATTGATGCACCAGTAACCCGCATTCTTTTGCGTTTTCCCAATAACCAGAGTATTATTTCTCTGACAGTAGCATCAGGTAATGATTTTGCCATTAATCTAATTTTGCTGAGTTTATCGCGCTCCACCTAGTACTCTGTCAACTTTGAAATGATGGGTTGAGATGAGACAAGGAAGACAGGGAAGAAAATTTAGTTATACTTATCCTTCAAATGAATCTTGACAAAGCACTAGCAGATTTATTCAAGATTGTCTGATTCAATAAAAATAATTTGATAACCAGACAATCCCTAATTCTGTTTAATCTTCAGGTTCTACCCATCGATCATCGCTTTTAATGAGGTTAATTAGTTCTGTTACTCCTTCTGCTTCAGGAACTCTTTTGATCTCCTCTCTACCTCGATACAGGGCGATATAACCTGGTTGTTTTCCTACATAACCATAGTCTGCATCTGCCATTTCTCCAGGTCCATTGACGATACAACCCATAACAGCAATATCTAATCCTGTTAAGTGTTTGGTGGCTTCTCGGACTTTGTGCAAGACTTCTTCCAAATTGAATAGAGTACGTCCACAAGAAGGACAGGCAACGTACTCCACCATAGTTTTCCGTAAACCCAAAGCTTGCAAGATACTATAGCAAACAGGTATTTCTTTTTCTGGTGCTTCAGTGAGAGACACCCGAATAGTATCTCCGATACCTTCAGCTAAGAGAGTTCCAATACCTGCGGTAGATTTGATTCTGCCATACTCTCCATCTCCTGCTTCGGTAACTCCCAGGTGTAGAGGGTATTCCATCCCTAACTCATTCATCCGTTTTACCATGAGGCGGTAAGCAGCTAACATGACGGGAACACGAGAAGCTTTTAAAGAAATAACAATATTATAAAAATCGAGAGACTCACAAATATGAATAAACTCTAGGGCTGATTCTACCATGCCTTCTGGAGTATCACCGTAGGTAAAGAGCATTCTTTCAGCAAGAGAACCATGATTTACACCAATTCTCATAGCTTTGCCTTGATCTCTTAGAGAAACCACCAATGGTTCTAAAGTTTCTCGAATTTTTGCCCCAATTTCATCAAATTCACTCTTATTATACTCTGTGCGGTCGCTTTTGGGTTTTTCAAAGACATACAAACCTGGGTTAATTCTGACTTTATCAACGTGTTTTGCTACTTCTAGGGCAATTTTCATGCCATTGTGATGAACATCCGCTACTAGGGGGACTGGTTGATAGGTTTGAGCCAATTTACTTTTAATATCAGCTAAGGCTTTGGCGTGTGCCATGCTAGGTACAGTAACGCGAACAATTTCGCAGCCTATTTCATGTAAACGCCGAATTGCAGCTACAGACCCCTCAATGTCCAGGGTGTCTTCATTAATCATGGATTGGACAACTACAGGATTGTTACCTCCGATGGTGACATTTCCCACTTTTACTGGTCGAGTTTTTCGCCGATGAATAGTAGTATCAAAAGCTGTTTCAGCATTGAGGTTAGGTTGAGCCAGAGTTTGCATAGTGATTTGCTATAGTTTCTTATCGCGTGTTGTCTACTAGACTAATTGTCTCAAATTCGGTTTCAAAAAGTTAGTATCTCAATTAATTTGAATTTATCATGCTAATTTTCTTATATTATCTTTTAAAACTTGCTGTTTACCTCTTTCCTGAGGTGTGGGTATTATTTAGCCTCGTTAATCAGTATTGTAATCAAGCTTTACGAGAAATATGAACAGCAATGAGAATACAAGATGATGATATCCAGTTATGGTCCAGTAATCAAATGGGCTGACTTGGGTTTAGAGGTTCTTAGTTAATAGTTAGTGATTGGTGTTTAAACAAAAAGAAATTAACAATAAACAATCTTACAGAAAAAATAATATATGAAAAATAAACTCATTTTCGGATTAATCTGGTTAGTATTTACCATATATGCTTTTTTACTTGCTCCTCCCAATAATCCCAATACTTTGGATTTAATTATTAATTTATCTTCTGGCAAGTTTCAAGATATTAATCCCCTAATTATTGCCCTGTTTAATCTTATGGGAGTTTTACCCATTATTTATACTTGTTTCTTATTATTTGATGGTAGAAGTCAACACGGTGGTTGGATATGCTCTTTAACCAAGAGCATCCCCCACCGTCAAAAAATACCAGCTTGGATTTTTGTTACAGGTTCTTTTGGATTTGGTGCCTTTGCTATTTTACCCTATTTAGCTTTACGTCAACCGAGTACAGTTTGGTCAGGAGAAAAAAATACTTTACTAAAAGTTTTGGAATCTCCTATCACAGGTATTTTTATTACAATAGGCACAATATTATTACTCTTTTGGGGAATAACTAATGGTGACTGGAGTGATTTTATTCAACAATGGCATACTAGCAAGTTTATTCATGTAATGAGTTTGGATTTTTGCGTATTGTGCTTATTATTACCCGTTATTATCAAGGATGATTTAGCCAGAAGAAATATTGATAATCCTCTGATCTTTTGGATAATTACTTTAATACCTTTGTTCGGGACTTTAGCTTATTTATGTTTTAGAAGTATTTTAGAGACAGATATTACAAACAAGAACCCGCAAGTAAAAATGAATAATTAACAATTAACGATGAACAATGAACCATCAACATACACTATTGATTGGCAAAAACTAGCCAGAGAATATAATAAAAAGCTTCATAAAAGACTAGCAAGAGAACCTAGCAAGGACTATCAATATCAAAAATTAGGAATACCTCGCTTTCCTTCTAATTTAGAATTACGAGATTATCAACAAGAAGCAGTTGTCAACTGGCTCAAAAATAAAGGCAGAGGTACATTAAAAATGGCGACAGGTAGTGGTAAAACTATCATTGGTCTTGCGATCGCAACAGAACTGTATCAAAAAATAACACTACAAGTTTTATTGATAATTTGCCCTTATCGTCATCTGGTACTGCAATGGGAAAGACATTGTCGAGACTTTAATCTTAATCCTATATGTGCCATGACCAGTATTAATGATTGGCAAAAAATATTATCTAATCAGCTTTATAATATAGCGTCAGGAAAACAGAAATTTCTTACTATTATTGCTACTAACTCTACTTTTATTAGTGATGGATTTAGAACTCAACTAAAATTTTTTCCTGCTAAAACTTTAATCATTGGCGACGAAGCACATAATTTAGGTTCGACTCGTTTAGAAGCAAGTCTTCCTCGTAATATAGGATTGCGTTTAGCTCTTTCTGCTACTCCACAACGTTACTATGATGATCTAGGCACAGATGCACTATTCGATTATTTTGGTGAAATAATTACTCCTGAATTTACTTTAGCTGATGCTATCAAAAAAGGTGCTTTAGTTCCCTATCTTTACTATCCTGTTTTTGTGGAATTAACCGAATCCGAATCTTTTTTGTATGCCAAATTAACTAAAAGAATTGGCTGGATTTTAAGCAATAATCCTAATCTCGAACATAGTGATACATTAACATCTTTATTGACAAAGCGATCGCGTTTAATTGGCAGTGCTGCTAATAAATTAGAAGCCTTAAAAGATATTATGAAAAACCGCCTCGAAACTAACCACACTTTATTTTATTGTGGAGATGGCAATATAGAAAATTATCATAGTAGATATCGTCGCCAAATTGAAGCAGTCACTAGAATTCTTGGTCAAGAATTAGGCTACCGTGTTAATACCTATACCTCCGATAATACTTTAGAAGAAAGAGAACAATTGCGGGAGCAGTTTGAAAATAAAGAATTACAAGGATTAGTTGCAATTCGTTGTCTAGATGAAGGAGTAGACATCCCTACTATTAAAACTGCCGTTATTTTAGCCAGTTCTACCAATCCTCGCCAATTTATCCAGCGACGAGGCAGAATTTTACGCCCTCATCCTGGGAAAAATCATGCGACTCTATTTGACATGATCGTTATTCCTCCCAATTTAGATCGAGAGACTTGGGAAATAGAAAAAAAACTTTTACAAAAAGAACTAAATCGCTTTATTGAGTTTGCTGAACTAGCGGATAATGCCCTAGGAGCGAAGCAAAAGTTATTAGAATTAGAAGCAAGATTCAGTTAATAATATTTAGAGTGAGATAATCATTTAGAGTAAGCAATTGTACACGATTAATTTGATAGTCGAGACAAGTGTTAGGGGTTAGGGAAAAATCTAATGTGGGAATAATTTTCCCCTGGTGTTTAGATCTCTCAAAGCCAAACCAGATTTTTTGAGAGACATTACTAAAATATGTGTACAAACACTTAAATTTTCCCAACTAGATAAAATTCCATTCTAAATAGTTTATCCATCACTTTTTTGCCATTTTTCTATGTTATATAAAAATTAAAAATTATGAATCAAAAAACTGAAGAATTTGGTTGGTGGATCAAAATTGTCACAGATGCTCCTCTATATATTTACTATTTTGGAACTTTTGAGAGTTATAGTGAGGCTCTTAAAAATCAAAGTGGATATATCGAAGATTTAAAAGAAGAGGGCAATAAAATACTTAATATTGGGATTCAAAAATGCCAACCTAAAAAATCTATGATTGCTGTAACTTCCTCTAGAACATAAGTAAAAATTTTTAGCTCAAGACTTACTGCAAAGATGGGATAAAGTAGTAAGTCTTTTTTAATGCTAGAGAATGAAATTTTAATAAAGTAATACGTTTGAGAATAGTTGATTGTAGTGATCAATTGAGAATTTGGGTATATATAGAATATCACCAAACCAAATTTTCTAGTTCTATTTACAGATAAAGTAATTTTTTATTCGATTATGAACAACTCACAAGGCAAACATATCACTAAAAATGTTATGGAAGACTTGGTAGCAGAGGAAATCGAAAAACAACTCAAACGCTATCCCAAAACTACCACTAAAATGATTAATCATGTTGAGGTAGCGACTTATGCTCTTAATCGCCTCCCACCTTTGTATGCTTCTTCTCACAAAGGCTTAAATCAACAGAAAATGAAAGGCAAGTCTCAATTACATTTCAAAATTACGAAAGTCGTAAAAGAGGCTATTGCTACCATACAACAGGATTTATTGAGAAGTTCCTCTCCTTTAACCATGGAGTTTGATCGTATTGGACAAGAATTACAAGAAGCAGAAAGTGCACTCCAAGAATTAGGGGCATTTTTACCAAGAAAAGAGGTTTCTTGGAAGAATTTGGTTAGAACTGTTAAACCAATTCTAATTAAGTTACATCAGAAAAAATACCAAAAACAAGATGCTTGGCGGGATTCTCCATATAAAAAAAATAGTTAATCATTTTGGGATTTTAAGCTAATACTAGAATCTACTTCTTGCTCTAGTGTTTCCACAGAAGAAACTAAATTACTCAATCCATTGACTAGATTTCTGAAGTTATTAACAAAGTTAGGATCACCTGTAATTGCTTCTAAATCAGAAGTGATTTTTTGAGCGTTAGCAAAAGTGACTCTGGCAGAATCTAAAGTTGCTTGTAAAGTAATTAAACTAGCTTCACTACTAAAAGTTCCTGAGATATCTTTTAAATTAGCAGCAGCACTAGCAGCATTAGCAGTCAGGGTTTGTAAGTTTGCCATCAGTTGTTGAGTATCTGTAGTAGCTAGAGTACCATCAAGTCTAGTTATCAACCCTTGGAGGCTTTGGCTAGTACTGCTAATATTGTCGAGAGTACTTGCTAGACTAGTTCTGTTTTCTACAACCAGGGCGTTGGTATTCTTGGCTAACTCGGTTAAGGTGTCAGCAGTATCTTGGTATTTTTGTGCTGTTATCTGAATTTCCCCAGCAGCATTATTTGCCACTTTAGTTACAGCTTTGGCTGCGTCAGAAAAACTGGTTAATTCTCGATCCACATTGCCTACTAGGACAGAAACATCTCTGGCTAGTTTGGAAACTTCTGTAGCTGTGATAGAAGCATTTTTGGCTGCTGCTGCCACATTGTCAAATATTTCGGGATGCTCTGCAAAACGCAAACTCAATGTGTACATTAAGGGAAACAAGTCATCCATAGTAACTCCTGCAATTCCCTTAACACGATCGCCGTTACAAAATATTTCTTGGGAGTTACAGTTCTTGCTTATAGGAGTCAAATTTTTGGATTGAGCATTCCAAGGTGTTGCAGGAGGTTGAATATCAATAAAAGTTTCTCCAATTAATCCTGAACTACTGGCTTTAATGGTTGCTGCTTTGGGAATAAGTAGATCGGTAGAATAAATCTCCATAATCATATCAACTCCATTGGTTCCAGGGTTGATACTACGGATTTTGCCCACTTTCAACCCCCGATATCGCACAGAGTCTCCTATTTTGAGCCCTTTGACATCAGAAAATTCAGCGATAATATCATAGGTTGTGGTACCAAATTTAATACCTCGTAACCAGAGGACTACCCCTCCAAATAAAGCTATTCCTGCCAAAATTAGTAATCCTACTGAACCTTCCCGAATAGTACGCGATCGCATTTACTTATCTCCCACTGTTTAAACTGGATCAATGACTCGAATTGGACCTTCAATACTGGCGTTAAAAAACTGTCTTACTAGGGGGTTGGTGGTAGTATCAATTTCTTCAATACTTCCTTCCCACTGAAAATTGCCATCATAAAGAAAGATAACGCGATCGGCAGTACGACGGATCGTACTGTCTTGGTGGGACACCATAACATATGTGCCACAAGCATCATCAACACATTGTAGTTGCCTAACCAAATCTTCGATCACTGTAGATGCAATGGGGTCTAATCCTGCTGTTGGTTCGTCATAGAGGATTACTTCTGGTTTACTAGCATCATCTTTGGGATTAGAAATTATAGCGCGAGCAAAACTTACTCTTTTGCGCATTCCTCCCGATAATTCCCCAGGATAAAGATCGCTAGTATTAGCTAGCCCCACCATTTCTAGTTTGGCTGCTACTAGCTCTTTTATTTCCTGTTGTGATAAGTCGGAATGCTGATATAGAGAGAACCCAACATTTCCTTCTACAGTTAAGGAATCAAACAAGGCTGCTTGCTGAAAAACCATACTAATGCCAATGGGATCTTCTCCATCTTCAATTAAACCAGTGCGTTTTTGCCCCTTAATATAGATTTCTCCTGTATCTGGGGGTAATAGTCCTGCAATGATTCTCAGAATGGTTGATTTTCCTGTACCAGAAGGTCCAATAATAACCAGAGCATCTCCTTTATAGATGGTTAAATCTACATTATCTAAAATGACATTATTACCAAAAGCTTTAGATACTCCTTTTAGTTCGATTAATGGTTCTCTCTTGTTATCATTGCTCATCACATGAATTATCAATTATTCTTCTACATCCAGACCAAAAACCCGAGCTACAGACTTTTCGACTTTATAACCAG
>JASJDB010000068.1 GCA_030065315.1 Xenococcaceae cyanobacterium MO_167.B52
TATTAAGGTCATAAGAGGTATAAGGTCCATCAATTAAACGTGCTGGTCGAATAATTGTGTATGGTAGTCCTGAATCCTCAATAGCTTTTTCTCCCTTTAATTTGGCATCTAGCACCCCAAAGCCATTGAGAATATTAAACGGAAATTCATCTTTTCGCAAAACCCCACAGGAAGAGATAAAGACAAATCTTTTAAGGTCTTTAGGTGCTACTCTAACCAAGTTGGCAACTCCTTCAGCATCTACAGCTTGAGGGGTATTTTTCGGTTCCCACAAGTTAACAAAATTCCATCGGGCGGAGGGAAAAGCTGTTGTGCCAGTACAGCATATAATATGAGTAACATCTTGAGTAGCTGTGACTAAAGTATCTGGAATGCAAATATCTGCCACAGCAATTTCTACTTGCTTCCCAAACATTTGTTGAGCCTTGTTTCTATTTCTGGTTAAAGCGCGCACCGAGATATTTTTTGCCAGTAACTTGCTCACTACTAACTGTCCTACTCCCCCAGTAGCACCAGCAACTAAAATTAAATCAGAATCAGACAGCATAGGCTTAAAAGAAGACAATCAAAATTCTGTTCTGATATTATCATCATCACCATTGACAGTAGTTAAGTTGAGATAACCCTCATTACTCATTACTCATTACTTCAGCCCGAAGGGCGCGATAAGCAGAATAAACACCTTGTACATTATACCAATTAAGAAATATACGAGCTATTTCTAAGGCGAGTTGAGGTTTACCTTGATCGATTAACCATTGTAATAGTGGTTGCATAGTTTTTCCATTGAGCAATCCGCCTAAAGATAAAACTCCCCATAAAATACGATGTAAGATAGTCATCTGAATCATCATTTTTACTGCAAAAGTGGGATGCTTTTGATAAAAAACAACTCCCATTCTGCCTCTTTGAATTTCTTTTTCTATTAAGTTGGGAATTTGCTCTAAACTAAAGGGAGGATGCCAATGATAGCCTACTGCTTCAGGACATTTAATCAATTTTAATCCAAGTTTTTTTAACCTTACTCCTAACTCCAAATCTTCCCATCCATAGAGTTGGAATTGAGTATCAAACATTCCTGCTTTTTCTAACCAGTGTTTAGAAATTGCCACATTGCCTGTGGCAAAATAAGCTGCTGAAAAGTCAGTTATTTTATAGGGTTCTGTAGTAGGATGATCGAAGTTGCAAGTGTTAATTACTGCTCCATAAGTAAACAAGAGATCGGATTTCAATTCCTTTCGGGCTTTTCTTAAAGCATTGCTATGAGCTTGTAAAAAATTTTCAGTAACTACCAAATCACTATCGATAAAAATAATTGTATCACCTTGAGCTTTTTGAATACCTAAATTTCTGGCTGCTGCTGCTCCTTGGTGATTTTGTTGGAAGGTTTTAACATGGAAGAGTTTTGATTGATTTTCTCTTACCCAATTTAAAGTTTGATCGGTCGAACCATCATCTATTAAAACAATTTCATATTGCTCAATTATATCTTTATTAAATTCTTGATTTTCTAAAGCTAAGAGACATTTTTTTAAAATTGGTAGCCTATTGTAAGTAGGAATAATAACACTAATATACATTGATTAATATTTTATTGATAGAGCATTATGAATTATAGTAATTAGGAAAAATGCCAAGTAAATTGAGACATAGACGCTAATAACAACATTCTACAGTCCAAATAATCTTATTTTCTCCCAATTTAGATTTTAAATCCAATAAAAAGTAAAAAATGCTACAAATTGCCGTAGGAAAAAACGGTGTAATTGATCAAAATTAAAATATTTCAGCGATTATGATTAGTTCCTCTCTCCCAGATACTACAAGTAAATGGGATAATCTCAACTCTCTAGGAGGGAACTTGAGTGAATTTAACAAACTATGCGCCTCTTGCGGAAAAGTTCATCTAACTTCTGAACATTGGAAGTTTGCAGAGGATATGCCGAAAGACCCCATAGACATGATCGATGATCTAGTAAAAATGGGTGTGTATAAGCCAAATGTCTTTAAGATGGCAGATGCAGTTAATGCTGCTGATTTAAGGAAGACTCTTTTCCTAAAAATGGCGGGAAAGGAAGACCCCAAAAGAGAAAAATTGGTTTTAGAATTAGCAAGACAAGCAGGAGGCTTGGAAAATGCTTTTGCTGCTGCTTTTGGGGAAAAAGCTGGAGAATTCTTTGGAGATGTTGTAAGTAGTAGTCAGTTTAGTCGCCGTCGTTTCTTAAAAAACTTGGCAGTGGGGGCTGCTTTAGTAAGTTTGGCAAACTGCGCTCCTAATAATCAAACTCCTGAGGAAAGTGCTGAAGCCCCTCCTGGTGCGGAAAATTTAGAAAAAACCGATCTCAAAATTGGTTTTATTCCTATTACTTGTGCAACTCCGATTATTATGTCGGAGCCTTTGGGCTTTTATAGCAAGTATGGCTTTGATGCTCAAGTCGTTAAGATGCCCAGTTGGGGGGCAGTTCGAGATTCTGCGATCGCAGGTGAATTGGATGCATATCATATGCTGGCACCTATGCCGATTGCCATGACTCTGGGTTTAGGTTCATCTTCTTTTGGCGTGAAACTAGCAAGCATCGAAAATATTAATGGACAGGCGATTACTGTTGCTAATAAGTACAAAGGTAAAGTCAATGGTCCAGCAGACTTTAAGGGATTTGTAATTGGTGTGCCTTTCCCCTACTCTATGCACAATTTATTATTGCGGTACTATCTGGCTACAGGCGGTATCGATCCAGATAAAGATGTCAAAATTCGTCCTGTACCACCTCCTGATAGTATTGCCCAATTAGTAGCAGGGGATATCGACGCTTATTTAATGCCCGATCCTTTCAATCAGAGGGCTGTATATGAAGAAGCAGGATATATTCATAAATTAACTAAAGACTTGTGGACTGGTCATCCTTGCTGTGCTTTTGCTGCCAGCGATAACTGGATTGCAGAACATCCTAATACTTTTAGATCTTTAAATAAGGCGATTATTGAAGCTGCTGGTTATGCCAAAAATCCAGCCAACCGTCCCGAAATTGCCAAAGCTATTTCGACCAGAGCCTTTTTAAATCAGCCAGTAGAAGTAGTCGAAGCGGTTTTAACTGGCAACTTTGAAGATGGCTTAGGTAATAAAAAGAGTATTCCTGATCGCATTGATTTTGACCCCTATCCCTGGCAAAGTTTTGCTAACTGGATTTCTTCTCAGTTAGTGCGGTGGGATTTACAAGGAGATGGCAAAGTGAAAGAGGCTATCAAAGAAGATACTTATGACACGGTAGGAAAGGAAGTTTTTATGACTGACTTAGCCAGAGAGTTGGCTCAAGAGTTGGGACAAACTCCTCCTACAGAAATTTATCGCACCGAAACTCTGGCTTTTGACACTTTCGATCCTGATAACCCTGGGAATTATGTAGATGAGCAAATTAAAAAATATGGAGTTTGATTCAGTCAACAGTTATTCAGTGAACAGTAATTATGAATCTTAATCCATTAATGAGCAATCGATTTTTTTAAAATGACCATAATTAAAGAAAAAGTAGCTAAAAATAATCAAAACAATGGTTTACTTGAGAATGAAAATGTTAAGGCATTACTGCTATTTTTGTTTTCTTTAGGTCTATTTCTTGCTTTTTGGGAAATAGGGGCAAATTTAAAACTTTTTGCTAAAGGAATGCCTACCGCGTCTTTGACTCTCAAAGAGTTATGGTGGTGGACTACTAATCCCTTTTTTAATAATGGTCCTAATGATTTGGGGATTGGTTGGAATCTGCTGATTAGCCTGCGTAGAGTTGCTATTGGTTACACTATCGCTTCAATAATTGCGGTTCCTTTAGGAGTTTTAATTGGGATTTCCAAGGTTGCTTCTAAAGCTTTTAATCCTTACTTTCAACTGCTCAAACCTGTTTCTCCTCTAGCTTGGCTCCCTTTGGGACTATATATGTTCCGTGATTCTGAGATTACAGGAATTTTCATTATTGCGATCGCCAGCATTTGGCCCACTCTCATTAATACGGCTTTTGGAGTAGCTAATGTGAGTCCCGATTATTTGGATGTGGCGAAGACTCTTGGTGCATCAAGATTGAGAACAATTTTTAAAGTAATTATTCCTGCTGCTTTACCTAATATTATCTCTGGCTTACGCATTAGTATGGGTATTTCGTGGCTAGTAATCGTAGCAGCAGAAATGCTATTGGGTACAGGTTTGGGTTACTTCATTTGGAATGAATGGAACAACCTCTATATACCCAATATTATTGTGGCAATTTTTATTATTGGCATTGTGGGAATTGTGTTAGATCAAATCTTTGCCTATCTCGAAAAACTAGTATCTTTTGGGAGTAAAGCATGAATCTATCAGTTTCTTCTCCTTCAAATATCAACCATCAGACTATGACCACATCTCAAATATCTTTGCGTCATGTCTCTAAAGTATTTCCTGGTAGAAAAGGCTGGCTTAATAAACTCACAGGTCAAGCTACATCAGATTTTTTAGCTATTGATGATATCAATCTAGACATTGAACACAATACCTTTGTCTCTATTATTGGTCCTTCCGGTTGTGGTAAATCTACCCTACTAAATATCATTGCTGGTTTGAGTAGTGCTACCAGTGGCTCGATACTGATGAATGGACAACCCATTGCTAAACCAGGACCAGATCGGGGAATGGTGTTTCAAAATTATGCTCTAATGCCTTGGATGAGCGTTGAAGATAACATCCGCTTTGCAGTAGAGACAGTTTATCCCAAAATATCTCCTAAAGAACAAAGCAGAATTGTTAAAGAACATATCCAACTAGTAGGGTTAGTAGGAGCAGAGAAAAAACGCCCTAACGAGATATCAGGAGGAATGCGTCAAAGAGTTGGTATTGCCAGAGCTTTAGCCATAAATCCCCAAATTCTACTTATGGATGAACCTTTTGGGGCTTTAGATGCTCTAACACGGGGCTTTCTCCAAGATGAAGTAGAGCGTATTTGGGAACAAGAGCGTAAAACGGCAATTATGATTACTCACAGCATCGAAGAAGCTCTTTTATTATCAGACCGTATTGTGATGATGACTAGAGGTCCTGCTGCCAAAATTGACGAAATTCTAGAAGTCCCTTTTCCCCGTCCACGAGACCGTACTACTGTCGAAAATCATCCAGCTTATTTGAAATTAAAACAAGAAATGGAAGAACATCTCTATCGGGAAACTCGCGCAGTAGAAGCAGCAAGATTGAGTCGTTAGTTATTTGTCATTTGTCATTTGTCATTTGTTATTGGTTGCTCCATTAAGCTACTACTAACTAACAATTAACCATTTTTGAGGAGTAAATAAATTATGGCTATTTCTGAAATTACCAGCAAACTATTAGCAGCAAAGAAAGAAAAAGGCATTAGCTTTGAAGACTTGGAAAAAGTAGTGGGAAGAGATGAAACTTGGATTGCTTCTGTAATTTATCGTCAAGCCAGTGCCGATCTGGATGAAGCAACTAAGCTAGTCACAGCTTTAGGTTTACCAGAATCCTTAGCCGAAGAATTAACTATACCACCCCTTAAAGGTTCTTTAGAACCCCAAATCCCCACTGACCCTTTAATTTATCGTTTTTATGAAATCATGCAGGTATATGGAATGCCCGTAAAAGCCGTAATTCATGAAAAGTTTGGCGATGGTATTATGAGCGCGATCGATTTTTCTATCGAAGTTGATAAAGTTCCCGATCCCAAAGGCGATCGCGTTAAAGTTACGATGTGTGGTAAATTTTTACCATATAAAAAATGGTAGCTGATTTCTGAATCATTATTTTTCTTGTGCTCAATCCTCTTCTTAAACGAAGAGGTAACTATCATTAATAATTTATTTTATTTAACAGCATTTGAATCATGGGTGCATCTTCTGCATTGGGTAAAATGGCTAGATAAGATTCTAAATCTTGTGATGATTCTTGCCAACGATTTAATTCGTAATAGATTAATCCTCGGTTTCGCAATTCATAAGGATTATCGGGAGATAAAATTAGTATGCCATTAATGGTTGATATAACACGATTAAAGTCACGATGGTGCAAGTATATCTGTTTTAAATTGGTTAACATTCTAATCAGTATTGTCCGATTAGAAACAGGATTGAGAAACTCTGGTTTTAGTTCAACTGGCTGTAAATAAAGTTGTTGGAGTTTCGCTTCACAATCTTGAGGGAATAAAATTTCTCCTTGATTAAAAACATCTACAAATAATCCTGCTTCTTCAAAGTCAGGACGAATTAAGAAATGTCCTGGCATTCCAATACCTACCATGGGAAAGTCTAAGTGTTTTGCTATGTCTAAATAAATTACCGCTAGACTGATAGGAATACCTAAACGACGATCTATAACTTGATTAAGAAAACTATTCTTAGGATCGTAGTAGTTATCAGTATTACCTGCAAATCCTAATTCTTTATATAAGTAATTGTTGATTACTTTGATTACTTGTAGAGGATATCTAGTACTAGGTAATTTTAGTTCTATAGCTTGAGATATTTTTAGTAACTTATTTAAGTATGCTTCTATATCTAAATAAGGATATTCAGCTTGAGAGAAGTAGAGAGCAGCTTTGGCTAAGTTAATATCTTGATCTGCTTTAGTTACTTCTAGTTCAAAATTATTCCAAGCAGTTTTATCATCCATTTTAATGATTTACTTTTGTTATTTTCAAGCCAAACATTTTAATTAGTACTGAATAAGAAGTAGTAAATATGAACAACTAATAATCTTTTCCCGCACCATATTGCCAAGCATCTAAATAACGATGATAATAATATTGTTGTTGGGGAGACAGTTTTTTTACTATTGAGTGGGTTGAGTTGCCAACACTATACAAAATACTATACAGAGCTAAATTAAAATAGTGCAGACTCCAATTGGCTAAAGGATTGATTCCGATTTGGGGTAATAAAGGTAACACAAGCTTGGGATTAACTAGAGGTAAAGTTTTAGCCAGAGGAATAAATTTAATTACATCTTGTAAAAAGGGTTTAAGGACATCATCTCCCAATTTTTCCATGACTTGAAATACCCCATTCATCAAATTGTTAATTTGATTGGGATTAGCTTTCTGATCGATAGCTACACTCATAGTTTTTTGAAATAACCAAGTTACGGATATATTGGGCTGATATGGTTGTAATAAGGCTAAATCTTTTTGAGTTAAACTATCTATTTGTAACGCTTCATTGATACCAAAACTTAAACGTTTGAGATGGCGAATCATGGAACCAAAACCACCAAAGCTCACAGGAGATTGGCTACCACTACTATCTCCTACTGCTAAAATTCTGTTGAAGGGTAAATGTAGAGGACTTTTATTGTAAGCGGGAAAGAAACCAAATAAAAATCTGCTAAAATCCAGTTTTTCTAATTCTATATTTTGATATTCTGGTAATAACCTAAGATACTCCTCCATAAAATATTCTAAGCTAGGACGATCGCGATGAGCATCTAAATAACTAAACATATAAGTTGTTCTACCATCTCTAGCAGGGAAAGCTTCCCAGAAGTACTGACATTGATTGATAATGGGTGTGAAAGAATAAATTAAGTCTCCTGTATCATTGTTTTCATAACCTTGGGCGCAACTACCTACAACCATACAAATAGCATCTGGTTTAACTCCACCTCTAGCTTGTTTAACAATAGGAGAAAAATGTCCCATCGCATCAAGTAGTAATCGAGTTTTAATAGTATTATCTGCTGTTGATACTGCAACGCCATTGTCATAAGTAGTAGCGTTTTTAAAAGCTGTATTTTCTAATAAAACACCTCCCCAAGCTAGAAACTTATTTTTTAATGTTTCTAATAAATAAACAGGATCGACACCAATATTTAAAACATCTTTTACCCATATATCTTTTCCCCCTAGAAAACCAATTCTAGCAGGATTGTACTCTGTCGCGATCGCGTTTTCCAATTCTGTTGTAGTTAATAGTTCTAATTCTACTAAAGTATTTAATTCCTCACGAGAAATGTTCCACTCTTGCGCTCTACCTCTGAGAATTCCTCGTTCAATTAAAATAACTTTCCAGCCTAATTTTTGTAAGCTTGCCCCAAGAATAATCCCCAGTGTTCCACCACAAATAATAATGTCACTGTCCCACTCTGTTAGCTTTTCGGAACTATTTTGAATTACTGTAGCTGTTTCTAATTGCTCCGCTTTTAATTTATACCAAAACTCATCGGCTTTTTGTAATCTTTCTAGTACTTGATCTGTTCTAGATTGTAAATATTGCTCTATTAGTTTCATCGTAATATTTTAGTAGGCTAACTTTAGGCTAACTTTGGTTAAGTGTTTTTTTCGCTAAAATACTAGAATCAGGAAAAGTCATTTTAGGACTTTCTTCTAATAAATAGTCCAAAAAAGTTTTAGCTATTACTGATAGTTTTTTCCCTGCCAAATAGGATACATACCAACGACGTTTAATGGGAAAATGCTGTACATCTAAAATAGTTAGTTCTCCGGATTTACCTTCAGAAATTAAACAATGTTCTGATAATACTGAAATCCCCAAATTTCCTGCGATCGCTTGTTTAATGGCTTCATTACTACCCAATTCTAGTTTTACTTTTACTTCTACTTGCTTTTGTTTAAATAAATCTAGAATTGCCAATCTTGTTCCCGAACCTTGTTCTCGCATAATAAAGGGTTGATCATTTAAACACTCAATAGGAATATTAGTTTTCCCTGCCAAAGCATGATTTTTTTGAGCTACTACAACTAAAGGATTATTCAAAAAAGAATGGGATTGTAAATCAATATCTTCAGGAGGTTGACTAACAATGTAGAGATCATCTTTATTCTCTGACATTCGTTGGTGTACTTCTTCGTGATTAGTGACTTTGAGAGCTACATCTATCCCAGAATATTGCTGACAAAAAGATCCTAATAAACGAGGTATAAAATACTTGGCTGTAGTAATTACCGCTAATCTTAATTGACCCTGTTTAGTTCCTTTGAGATCGGCTACTTTCATCTCAAAGTTTTCTAATTTTTCAAAAACATCTTGACAAGTAAAAAGCAATTCATTTCCTGCATCAGTTAGATACAGGCTTTTACCAATTTGTTCAAATAAAGGTAGTCCAACAGTTTTGGTAAGTTGTTTTACCTGACTGGAAACAGTAGGCTGGGTAATTGATAACTCTTCTGCTGCACGGGTAAAACTACCATTACGAGCTACGGTTTCAAACACTCTCAATTGATGTAGGGTTGCTTGTATCAAAAGTTTTTCTCCTCCCTATCTGGGAAATAGCGATCGCTATCTAGATAATTCTACTAAGTCTTTAATTTAATCATAAATTAAATTCAATGAATACCTAAAGTTTCATAACTTAATTATTATATAACCTAGTGTAATTAAACTATGGGAAATGCTTGGTAGGTAGTACTAAAAAAATTTAACCCTAACCCCTAACCCCTAATCCCTAACCCCTAATCCCTATCCTTAATATTTGATGTTTGGTAGGTAGTCAGTAACATGAAGCATCATTACAGAAAAAAACGTTGAAACCAACTGACGCTTTTTTCTAAAGCTCGGTCTACGGAAGATTGAGGTAACCCTAAATCTCTTATAGCTTTAGTCGCGTCATAGTACATTTTTTGTCGTGCCATTTTTACCCCGTCAATAGCTATGGTGGGTTTCCTTCCCAAAGGTGCTAGAATTTTCTCTTCGATCCATGCTACAGCGTAGGGAATAAAGTAAGGGATAGTATAGTGGGGTGCTGCCAAGCCAGTAATAGCAGAAAGTTTATCTAAGATTTCTTTGAGACTGAGATTTTGATTTCCTAAGATATAGCGATCGCCTGTTCTACCTTTTTCTAAAGCTAATAGATGTCCCCAAGCCACATCTTTGACATCAATCAAATTTAAACCTGTATTTACATAGAAAGGCATTTGTCTTTTAAGGAAACGCAAAATAATTTCACCCGTAGGAGTTGGTTTAATATCCCACCCGCCAACAGGAGTACTAGGGTTAACAATTACAATATTTTGACCCAGTTTTATCGCTTTAATAGCTTCTTGTTCAGCATAATACTTCGATTTTTTATAATTTCCGACGAGCTTTTCTACAGGGCTTTGATGAGTTTCGTTAACTGGTATGCCATTCTTACCCACTCCAATGGCAGCAACGGAACTAGTATAAACAGTACGTTCTATTCCTGCTTCAAAAGCGCAAGCTAAGATGTTTCTGGTACCCAAAACATTATTACGATGAAGCAACTTTTTATCGCATTGCCAAAGAGAATAGTGAGCAGCAACATGAAACAAAGCCTGACAGCCTCTCATTGATTGGGATAAATTGGGATCATTTAAGTCTCCTATCACCACTTCTAGGTTGAGAGACTCAATGTTAGACAAACGACTGCTAGGGCGAACCAATACTCTTACTTTATAGCCTTGCTGCAATAACAATCGCACCAGATTTGCACCGACAAAACCCGTACTTCCTGTGACAAAAACACGCATTCTTTCCTCTAATTACTGAGTCGGCTTAAGACGAGTTAATTTTAATTGAAATTTTCCACCGCTAGTCTCACCAAAAGCACGAACTCTAACTACATATTTCCCATCTTCCGTAACACGAGAAAATAACAAAGAATTAGTTGTCCCATCGGGTCCATCATCATTTTCTGCTACCGTCGAGCCATCCGCAGCGATTAAGGTAACCATGGTATCAAATTCATCTGAAGTCAAATCGATCGCAATCTGATCTCCTGCTTTAAGTTCCATATAATAGTCTCTAGCAAAGCCTCCTTCTCCTGTAGGAATATCTTTTTCAGAAAGAATATCAGAAATTTCTTTATTTGAAGCAAGAGAAACAGGTGAATAAATCTTTTGCTGCGCCGTTGCTGGCAATCCTAAAATAGCGATCACGCTTCCCATCACTCCTAGAGATAGAGTACAATACCAACTAAAAGCAAACAATCTAACCATAAAATCTTAATTGACTAAGGTTTAAACCAACTCATTATAGGTAGTCACCGTCTGAACCAGTGTATCAGCCGATATATTGATGTTGCTAAAAATTTCAAAATAAGTTTTGTATAGGAGATTACAAATCCCCTATCTTCATCATAGTTCAAATGGACTTATACCAAGGCAAATTTTTAGTTCAGGCAAAGGTAGAAAAGCCTTCAGGAGGAATATCTTGTAAACGGGGGTTTCCTACGGCTTGTATTGCTTCTTTTAAGTCTATGTCTCCAGTATAAATAGCCCGTCCTACAATAGCACCAGTAACTCCCAAAGGTTCTAAAGCCAAGAGACTCAGTAAGTCAGTCAGAGAACTCACTCCACCAGAGGCAATCACGGGAATATCTATAGCTGTAGCTAGTTCTCGTAAAGCTGACATATTGGGACCAGACATAGTGCCATCGCGATGAATATCGGTATAGATAATAGCAGTAGCCCCCTGTTTTGCCATACGGCTTGCTAAGTCTGTAGCTAATACTTCTGAAGTTTCTAACCAACCTCTGGTGGCAACTTTACCATTGCGAGCATCAATTCCCACCACAATTTGTTGGGGAAATTGGGCGCACCATTCTGTAATGAGTTCTGGTTGTTCTACTGCAACTGTACCTAAAATAGCTCTTTGTACTCCCATCTCTAACAGGCGAGAGACGGAGGTGCGGTCTCGTAAACCTCCTCCCACTTGCACGGGAATAGTTAAAGCTTTGACAATTGCTTCAATCGCTGCTAGATTACTGGTTTTTCCTGCTTTTGCTCCATCTAAATCTACTAGATGCAGTCTGCTTGCTCCTTGCTCTTCCCATTGCCGAGCTACGGCAACAGGATTGTGATCAAACACCTGAGATTTAGTATAATCTCCTTGATAAAGACGAACGCACTTCCCATCTAGTAAGTCGATGGCAGGGATAACTTCCATAACTATTGGTTGGTTGAACTACAGCCTAATTATCATAGCCTAGTGGTCTGTCAATTTTGAAATAATGGGTTGGGACAAGACAAGGGAGACAAGGAAGACAAGGGAGAAAATTTAATGACACTTATCCCTCCAAACAATCTTGACGCAATACTAGAGATCACTTGGAATAATCTCTCAGCATTTTTCTCAATTCTAGACTGTGCATTTCTTCATTCCCAATCATGGTGCGTGCATATTCTTCCAGATAGATACTAGCGTCTTGTACTATGCTTAGAAGTTCTTTATAAAGATTGAGAGATTGTTTTTCATGGTCTAAGCTTTCCTCTAAAACATCTCTGATAGAGTGATGGTAGCTTTCTTTAAGTGGCGCAATTTTGAGGCTAGGATGTCCATCATGGAGTCCTGTAATTAGTTCTCCCGCTTGTTGAGCATGGGTTAAAGATTCAGTAGCTTGGGCTTTGAAAAAATCTACTAACGGTATGCGATTGGGTCCTGTAACCATTAAGGAATAGTGGGTATAGCGAACCACCCCTGCCAGTTCATACTCCATTATGGTGTTGAGAATATTGATAGTAGATTCAGTATCTAGTTCTTTCATAAAATTATTTCTCGAAAAAAAGGAAGATTGATTTAAAGATCAGCCCATTTGCGAATTAAATTCGCAATACTTTTAGATATTAAATCGAATTCTGCTGTCTTGCCATCTCTGGTAAAGATAATTCTGCGAGCAGTTTCAAGATCAAATAAAATTTCGCGATCATTTTGATCCCTAATTACACTTTGTACCCAACCTACTGCAACTAGTCTAGTTCCCTTTTTTACGGGATTAACCCGATGTAAACTAGTACCAGGATAAATGAGTGCACAACCACTGTCTAGCTTATAACCTTTCTCTTCATCCCCACTTTCGATAACTAATTCTCCTTCTTCGTATTTCCAAGGAGAATTTAAAAATATGGTAAAAGCAACATCAGTATCCCAGATCCGAGTATTACCAGTTGCAGCTCTATCCACATGGCAATCATAGGACATATCAACGTCATAACGACTTAATGATACGGAATGAATCGCTCTAGGTCTTACCGCAGTTTTAAATAAACTATTGCGATTAAGGGCTGATTTTATTTGTTCAGTTAATTGTTTTTCTGAAGTTGTTTGACTAACAGTTACAGCAGTGCGAAAGTGCGGTCTTGGAGGTTTTCCCAAGACCGCACTTTCGTAAGAAGGCTCTGTTGTTCTACTGGTGAGCCTGCCGGGATTTTCTAGTTGCTGGTTATTGTTAACTAATTGAGCCTGGTAATCTGGGTTAAGTTTTCCGTTAATAAATTCACCTTGGGCAAGACTTTTGGTAATCTTATCTACTTCTTGCAAGGTTAGAACATTAGGAATGGAAAAAATCATAGTTTCAATGTTGATTGATTATGATGTCTTTTCTCAATGTTTGTAGAGTGGGTAAGGTTGGTCTTTACCCTGTTTTGAATTAATTTGCTCCATTAGCAATAGAAGCAGCAATATATTCTGACTCTACTTGTAAAAAACTATTATTACTAGTTTCTTTTATCCCATTAACTAGGGAAAGAGAAGAGACTTGGATAGAAGTAGCTCAGCTTGAATATTAATACAGTTTCGTGGATTTTAATTTTTTTTTATCGTTAAATTATATACTGAGTTTGAGTCAATAATATATCACAATTAATGCTAATTTTTAGCAACTAAATCATGAAAAAATTCTTTTGATTTAGATAAAGAGTGCTTTTTATTACACCACCTATAAATTACCAATGTTTAGTTTAGTAACCGCGAGTTCAGAATTAATAAAATCTCAATTAAATAAGATGTTTCTCAACTAACTTGCTAATTTGTTTCGGGTTTACTTTGCTGTAGCGAGCTTTATCAGGCATCATTACTATATTAGGAGCTTTTTTACATTGTTTGAGGCAACCTACTGTTTTAATTTCTACTTGGTTGGAGATACCTCTGCGTTCCAACTCAGCTTTGAGTGAAGCACAAGCTGCTTTTCCTCCTTTTTTCCAACAAGTAGATTTTTGACAAAACAATACTTTGGCTTTGGCTTTGGCACCTACTTTCCCATCTTGAATATCAGGAACAACTGATTCTACAACAGGTTTATCCAGTAATTCTATGCCATAGGCTTTATATTTTACTTTCCCCTTATGAATTTCATACTTACGCATTCCTGTTACTTTCAATAAACATCCAGGCTGCAATTGTTCATTCCAACTATTTCTGAGTTCTTTAGCAAGTTTGATCGAGTATTCGTCTTGTTCTGTAACTAGTTGTAGGGATTTGATATAGTCGTTGGATTTGCTTATATAGTCTTCTAACTTTCCTGTAATTGTAAATTTAGACACCAGAGGTTGTACCGTAGCCATAACATAACTCCTTACTAGAATATTTTTTCATTATTTATCGAATTTAATCTGCCAACATCGATTTAACCACTCAATTAATTCTGGACGATTCGCCGTACATTGCTTTACTACACTCCAAATTTGAACAGCAGTTTGAGGATTCTTAGGATATGCCTGTAAAGGTTGATCTGTTTGACAAGAACATTCTATTTCTAGAGCTTGGAGGCGATGATAAACTTGCCAACGATCTAACCACGCCACTTTAACAATCTCTGATTTATTACTGTTATCCATAGTTATTTATTTATCTTTATCTATAAAATTATTGATTTTTATTATCAATAAGTTTAGGCTAATAACACTTTAACAGCATTTTGGAATAAATGCTAGTTATTTGCAATAATTATGGCAAACTGAAATCTTAGTAATATAGTTCTCAACAACTAAATCAATATTGCTCCAGCAATTTAGTCGCTTCTTCCGCAGGTACAGGCTTACTGAACAGGTAGCCTTGTATGTATTCACAACCAAGATTTTTCAGTAAATTCTTGAGTTCTTCTGTTTCGACTCCCTCAGCAACTACATTGAGATTTAAACCTTTTCCTAGGGTAATCACAGCATTAACAATAGCTATATCTGGAGAATCAGAATGTAAATCCTTAACAAAAGAACGGTCAATTTTTAGAGTATGAAAAGGGAATTGTTTGAGATAACTTAATGAAGAATAACCAGTGCCAAAATCATCCATAGACAGATTAATTCCCATCCGCGCTAATTGAGTAAGAATAGTTTTAGTAAACTGGGTATTTTGCATAGTAATACTTTCAGTGATTTCTAATTCTAAAGAGGATGGTTGTAATTGGGTTTGTTCTAGAATATTAATAACTGTAGAAACTAAATTAGGCTGCTGAAACTGGCGTACTGATAAATTAACCGACATTTTAATGGGAGGGAATCCCATATTTTGCCAGGTTTTATTTTGAACACAGGCTGTTTGAAGTACCCATTCTCCGATAGGAACAATTGAGCCATTTTCCTCTGCTAAAGGAATAAAAATATAAGGAGGAACTAAACCTAATTGTGGATTATTCCAACGTAAAAGAGCCTCCATTTTAGCGATTTTACCTGTTAAAACGTTAACGATAGGTTGATAGTGAATAATGAATTCTTGATTTTTTAAAGCTGAATATAGCAGATTTTCTAAGGTTAATAAATCATGAGTTTGAGAAGAGAAATTAGGATTGTAATATTGGTAGTTGTGAGTACGTAGTTTTTGTGCTTGAGATAAAGCTAAATCAGCATTTTTCAGCAGAGTTTCTGCATCTCTACCATGTTGAGGATAAGTTGCAATACCAATACTAAGAGTAATGTGAATAGGTTTATTGGCGATATGAAAAGGAGACCGAAAAGCTGCTATTAGCCTATTGGCAACAACATTAGTTTCATGCGGATTATTAATTTTGGGAAGCAATAGAGTAAATTCATCATTTCCCCAACGGGCAATAGTATCATCTTCCCGAATACAATCTTTAAGTCTATTTCCTACTTGTTGTAATAATAGATCTCCTACTTGATAGCCTAAAGTTTTGTTAATTTTTTTAAATCTATTCAAATCCACAAATATTACTGCCAACATATAAGAATTTTCTTTGGCTTGATCTATAGCTTTTGATAGTTTATTTGTTAGAATTTTGCGTCTAGGCAATTTAGTTAAATTATCATGAAAGGTCTCATAGTTTAAAAACACTTTTGGTTGCTCTCTAGGGGTAACGTCTCGAAATCCCCAAACTAGACCAACTTCTTCATTTTCTAGTTGTTGAATTTGAAAATATGATTCCAGGATTTTACCATTACGTAATTTTAAAAGATTGTATTTTTTGTTATGCTTGGGACTTTCTTTAGCTTTTAAATCGCAAGCTATTGGGCTAATAAGTTGCTGTGATATTAAATTTAAAATCCAATTACTATCTTGTTCGTTAACTTGGGGAGCAATTTCCCAAAGAGTAAAAAATTGTTGGTTAAATACAATTACATTATTTTGAGAATCTAAAACTAAAATACCATCATCAGCAGCTTCCAAAGTTGCTAACAATATATTTAAAGATCTTGATAATTTTTGATTACTCTGGTTTAATAATTTATTAGTTTTTTCTAAAATACTATTTTGTTCAGCTAATTTTTGCTGTTGTCCGTAACATCTTAAGGCTTCTTTGACAGTTAAAATTAAATCTGTCTCTTCCCAAGGTTTGGAGATGTAACGATAAAGAGCATCAGCATTAACTATATTACCAACAGATTTGGCTCCAGCTTTTCCTGTTAAGAGAATTTTTAGAGCTTTGGGATAAATATCATGAAGTCCTATTAAAAGTTCATCTCCTGACATTCCAGGCATTATGTGATCAGAAATTATTAAAGCGATAGCAGTACCTTCTGTTTCTAACTCTTTACAAATAGCTAGTGCTTCTTGACCGTTAGAAGCTAATTCAATGGCATAATTTTGACCTAGATTACGTTTTAATTGCTTACCTAGACTATCCAGAATGATTGCTTCGTCATCAATACAAATAATTGCTATTTTTGCCATTAATTTAATATTTTTTGATATAACCGATAGAACCAATAATATTTTTTATATTTTCTATATTTTCATCACTTAATAATTTTCAATTAATCGCTGTGGTAATAATTTCCATTAATTCTGATTCAGTCCAAGGTTTATATAAGCAAGCATGAAGATTAGCTTCTTCTTTAGCTCGATCAATAGCATTATTATCAGCTTGTCCTGTCAACATAACTTTAATAACTTCAGGAAATTGTTGATGAATTTGAATTAAAAATTCATCTCCTTTGACCCCTGGCATTAACCAATCAGAGACAATAGCAATAATAGGAATATTCTCTGAGTTTAATTCTTCGATTATTTCCCAAGCTTCTTCAGCACTTTCAGCAACTTCATAAATAAAGCTACTGCCAAACTTCCGCTTAAGTTGTTTCTTCAGGCTCTCTAAAATCACAACTTCATCATCAACACAGATAATTGCAGGTTCAGACATAATTGTTCTTGATTATTTACTAGTTTTTTAATTAATTAATAGGTAGCCAAACGCTAAATCTAGTATGTCCTGGTTCACTATCAACGGCAATATTTCCTTGATGTTTGTCAATAATTTTTTGGCTAATATGTAATCCTAATCCACTGCCTTCACCTAAAGGCTTAGTAGTAAAAAAAGGTTCAAATATTTGCTGTTGAACATCTTGAGGTATACCGCAACCAGAATCAATAATTTCTACCTTGATACCATTATTTACTTCTGAGGTAGTAATGGTTAGTTTGCCCCCATCTTCCATCGCTTGAATACTATTGTGAATTAAATTAGTCCATACTTGAATTAACTCATCGGAATAACAGGAAATTTCTGGGATATTTTGGTAATTTCGTAAAACTTCAATGTTTTGTTTTAATCGATTATGATAAATTTCTAGGACAGTTTCTAAGCCTTCTTGAATTTGAGCTGGCTTTTTCTCTCCACTGTGGTCAAAACGGGCATAATTTTTAAGGGCAAAAACAACTTTTGCAGCTTTTTCTACTGAAGTGATAATAGTTTGATTATTACCCATCAAACAGGCTAGGTTATATGCCAAATCTAAAATCCAATTGCTTTGAGGATGGGTTAACAAAGAGATAAACTCTTCGACTTGATCATAAATCCCAATATCAATTAGTAAGTCAGCAATATTTCTGGCATTATTAATATTGCGTTCTTTAAGAAGACTGGTTATCTGACGTTTGAGAGGTCGCTTTTCCTTGGAAGAATAAAGTGGTTTACTCATTATTGCTCGATCTAATAAGAGAAAAAAGAGCGTTTTTTCCTCTGTATTAAGATATTCTGATAACTGGGGTAATCCAGCGATCGCAGCTAGTAAAGCTTTAGTATTATCACCAGCAGATGCTTGAATTGCTCCCAAGGGAGTGTTGATTTCGTGGGCTATTCCTGCAATGAGT
>JASJDB010000069.1 GCA_030065315.1 Xenococcaceae cyanobacterium MO_167.B52
TAGTGCAACATTTAACCTTATCAAAGCTGTATATCGCTTATCAAATGTATAGCATTACCAGAAATGGTAAAGGCAGTTGCCTGCAAAGCACGAATCATAATGTTTCGTGCGCCATTTAAGTCCCGCCCAGACTGATATTGACAATTAGGGCATTTGAAGTATTTTGACGAGCCTAATTTTTCGTGAATAGTTCCACATTCAGGACAAGTTTTGGAGGTATAAGATTCGTTGCATCTAACCACTAAACAATTTTTTCTTTTTGCCATTTGAGTAAGATGTCGAGCAAATTTATAGAAAGAAAAACTCAGCATATTTCTGGCTGTTTTCGACTTAATTCTTCTTGTTTGCTTCAATACCATTTGACTAGATTCAAATGTTGGTAAAAAAATTACTTTGTAGTTATTGACTAAAAAAGAGGCTACTTTATTGTGTAAATCTTTAATCAGATTGCGAATCTTTTCTCTAATCCTATTAGCAGCAGTACGTTGCTTGTATCTTTGACGCTTTGATAAAGATAAAGATATTTGGCTCGTTAATTGGTCAAGATGCGAACATAATCGATTGATTCGTCCGATGTCTTTCTTGCCCACTTCTAAAACCGTTTCTCCATCGTATCCCGTTAAAAAAGTTCTAATTCCAGGGTCTAGAGCAATTACTTTTTCTTGAAGACTGGGCTTTTCTTCGACGTATTCAGGGAAGCAACCATACCATTTACCTTTCTGATAAACCAACTGAGTCCCATAACGGCTAGAGCGCGGAACTATTTGTTTGGAATCAAAAGATAAATTTTTAGTAGTTCTTTGATACCAAGTCCCATGTTTATAGTTTCCTACTTTGAACTTAATTACTTGAGAATAAGCCCGACAAGATTTAAAGTTCCCATCACCACCATTCTTGATGGCTTGTTTGTAGGCATCTACTGCATCAGCTACGGCTTCTTGTAATTGATGCCCTGGCAATTGTTTGACCCACTCTGGACGCTCTGATTTTCTAGCGACAGATTGCCAAGTATAAATACTTTTTTTGCTTCCAGATTTTAACTGAGCCATCGTCCAATTGTATATCCAGCGATAAGCAGCTAACCATTGTTTCCAAATGCGATGCAGTTCTTTACAGGGATATACCCTGATTTTCCTGACACTGTTGGGTGTTAACTTTTTCGTCTGGTGGCGCGGTTGCTTCTTGTATGTTTTTTTGCACTTGGGTTCTGTATTTTCGCAGTCCGTATAGCCTAGAACTGAAGCAATGGAGGATGGCGAGGATATCTTCAACGAGTTCTTGCTCTGGAGAGAGTTGGCGCTCATTGAGAACCAAGAGTTTGCATTCACCTTGTTGACATAACCACTCAATGAGAGGAAATCCGAATCTAACGAGTCTATCACTATAGGCGACGACAAGCATTGAGATATCGCTTTTGTATATTCGTTCCAAAATAGAGAGCAATCTTCTCCGTTTAAAATTGAGTCCGCTTCCAATTTCTTTAACCAACTCCCCTTCTGGGTATTTTGATTGTAGAAATTCAACTTGTCGCTCAAGGTCATCTTTTTGGGAGTTGCTAGAGACTCTTGCATACAGCACAATCGGCTTTTCGTCCTTTTCGTACTCTTCAATACAGAATCTTCTTTGTCCTCCTGGAGTTCTAATGGATCTAATTTTTCCTTCTTTGTCCCAACGTCTGAGTGTGCTGATAGCAACTCCCAGCCGTTGGGAGGCTTCTTTTGGGGTAACATATTTCACGACAAAACCTACTTATATATTACTAAGATACCAAATATAAGTAGGTTTGATAGGGTTTAATAAGATAATTCTCTATTTAATCAAGCTCCCAGCAGTGGAGCTAAAACTATTGAATTTTTTAAACTGTTTAGCTTGCTCCTGCATCCTTTCGTAAATGCGATCGCAGACTAACTCACATAACTCAAAGATTAAAGGGTCACCAATTTCATAGTAGACACTTACCCCTTGAGGCTTACGAGATAAAATCCCAGCTTGAGTCAATACTTTAAGATGTTTTGAGAGATTAGCCTGTCCCAAACCAGTTTCAGTACCAATTTCACTAACATTCATTGCTCCTGATTTCAAACAACTTAGGATTTGAAGCCGACTTATTTCTGAGAGAACTTTGAAATATTCGGCAACTGGGGCTAGAAATTCGGCATCGGTTAATGTCTTCGGCATAAATATTATGAATATTAAATTTGTCGAACAATTGAATTTTATGAATGCTAATATTATATAGCTATACAGTTAAATAGCAAAAAAAATTTGGGGAATTCCTGGAAACTGGTTGTGTTTAAGCTTTTTCTAGTTGTTAATGACTACAATAATTAGGTTACTTCGTTAATAATTTTTAAAATTTTTCCTAATGACTACTGCTCCAACAGAATCAAATAATAACAATCAATTAAAATCTACCTGGAAAATTAAACTTTTATACGATGGGGAATGCCCTTTATGTCTGCGGGAAGTTAATTTTTTGCGTAAAAAAGATGCAGGAAGGGGCATTATTAACTTTGTGGATATCGCCGATCCCGATTATAGTGCAGCAGATAACAGTGGTATTGATTACCAAACAGCAATGGGTCGTATTCACGCCATCACTGATCAAGCAGAAATAATTACTAATGTAGAAGTCTTTAGAAGAGTTTATGAAGAGCTGGGAATGGGTTGGGTGTATGCTGTGACCAAGTTACCGATTCTTGGCACAATCGCAGATTACTTATATGGTATATGGGCGAAATGGCGATTCAAACTGACAGGAAGACCAGAACTATCAGAAATTGTCGCTTGTCGAAACCAAAGTATGGACGATAAGTCGGGCAGATGTCGATTAGAGCGATAACTTTGGCTGGGATTAGAAACTGGTTAAAGCAATTTGATTACGGTCGAAAACAAATTCACTGTAGTCTGCTAGGCTATCTAATCCTAGTAAATTGAGTGATATCTCTATTGTTATCCAAACACTTGCTCTAAATAACAAAGTTTTCCACTTTACTTTCATATTAATCTTACGCAAAATGTAGTGCGATAGTTAGTTTCAAGAAATCAAGTGAGAGCTAAATTTGCCTGGGTTGCACACTAGAAGTGTGTGGAGACTAACAAGAAGTTAGCGATCGCTTGATCCAATTTTCTTTAGACAAATTTAACAATTTATGTAACAAAGTGCAACATTTTTCTGAAAGGAATCGCTACAAACCAGATGATTAGGTAGCTTCACAATTTTAGAATTTTTTTGATCCTCCGAAATAAAAAGTAAAATTTTTAGATTTTTCTAAGATTTGAGTCCAATAATGTACTCAGTTAAAGTTTATTCTCGAAATGAAGCCCAATTAACTTGAGGTGGCAAGAGTCACTATTTGTTTGAGTCTATGTCTAATCCTAGTACAAAGCAATTACCAGAATCAGAGCAAAAGCATAACTTTTTTGTCGTGGGTATTGGAGCATCTGCTGGAGGATTGCGGGCTTTAGAAGAGTTTTTTGAAAATATGCCTACGGATAGTGGGGCAACTTTCGTTGTAATTCAACACTTATCGCCAGATTTTAAAAGTTTGATGAAGGAATTGCTCGAAAGACGCACTAGAATGGCAATTTATCGAGTGACGGAAGGAATGAGCCTCGAACCTAATTCTGTCTATCTGATTCCTCCTGGCAAAAATCTGGTTTTAGAAAACCGCAAACTGCATTTACTAGAACAAGAAGAACGCAATCGTCATGGATTAAATTTTCCGATTGATATCTTTTTAGAATCCTTAGCTCAAAACTATGCTGAAAGAGCTATTGGGGTGATTTTATCGGGGACTGGTAGTGATGGAACTAATGGTTTGAGAGCAATTAATGAAGCAGGAGGATTTGCTATGGCGCAAGACCCTGCTACCGCCGAATTTGATGGAATGCCTCGAACTGCCATCGCCACTGGGGTAGTAGATCAGATTTTATCTCCTGAAGAATTAGCACAATTTATCTATCAGTTAACGAGATCACCTTTAAAAACGACACAGTTAGCACAAAATCAGCTTAATTCTCTTAATAACTATAATTTACAGCGTATAGCGACTATTCTTGCTAAATACGAACAGATTGATTTTTCTCATTACAAAACCAGTACTCTGTCACGAAGAATTAACCGACGATTTTTAATTAGTGGCTGCAATAATTTAGAAGATTATATTCGTCTCTTAGAAAATGCCCCAGAAGAAAGAGCTACTCTACGTCATGACTTACTTATAAGTGTAACTAAGTTTTTTCGCGATCGCCATTCTTGGGACTTTTTAGCTAATTATGTAATTCCCAAAATGATTGAAAGAGCTAAACCAGGGGAAGAACTACGTTGTTGGGTAACGGCTTGTGCGACAGGAGAGGAAGCTTATTCCCTTGCCATACTATTAGATGAAGCAGCAGAAAACTTGAATCAATCATTGCGGTTTAAAATTTTTGCCACAGATATTGATAAGGTAGCTTTAGAGAAAGCAACCCAAGGAATTTACTCAGAAAATATTACCAATGATATTGGTTTTGAAAGGTTAGAGAGATACTTTATTCAAAAAGACAAGTCTTTTCAAGTAATTCGGAAACTGCGAGAAAAAATACTTTTTGCCCCCCATGATTTGACTAAAGATGCTGGTTTCACCCGCATGAATCTGATTACTTGTCGCAATGTTTTAATTTATTTGCAACCAGAATTACAACAGCAAGTATTGCGAAATCTTCATTTTTCTTTGTTATCCAAGGGAAATTTATTTTTAGGAGAAGCGGAAACTTTAGGCAATATTGAAGAAGAATTTAAACCAATTTATAAAAAAGGCAAAATCTACCAAAAACGCCGAGATGTGAGATTGCCCGTTCCTGTTAAAGGGGTACATAAAATAGAGCGTTCTTTAGTATCTCTACTTCCTCATAAAGATAACCAAGAATCTAGACTTGAACCAATATTAGATAAAGCTTTTAGTGCTTTTTTAGCCAAATATCAGGCTACTTGCCTGTTAGTAGATCGGGAAAATAAACTATTTCATGTTTTTAATGACGCAATCGAAGTTTTAAAGTTGTTTCAGGGTAGAACTACTACCGACATTACTAAATTAATTCTCCCCGATTTGCAATTACCCTTAGTTACGGCTTTACATCGTGCCAAACGGGAAAAAATCTCCGTATCCTATACAGGGATTAAACTCAATCGTGATAACGGAGTTCAAAGCGTTAAGTTAGAAGTCACCTATCACGAAAGTAATAAACTAGCAGATGACTTCTTCATGATCTTTATTCAGGAAGATGGTTTGCAAGAACAAGCTTCTGGGGAGAGGTTTGAAGCAGATGCAGAAGCCTCCCAAAGAATCATGGAATTGGAATATGAGCTTCAGCAAACTAGGGAAAATCTCCAAGCAGTAATTGAAGAGTTGGAAACAACTAATGAAGAACAACAAGCTACCAACGAAGAACTAACTGCTTCTAATGAAGAGTTGCAGAGTACTAATGAAGAATTACATTCGGTCAATGAAGAGTTATATACAGTAAACGCAGAATATCAGTCTAAAATTGAAGAATTAACTGAATTAAATAACGATATTGATAATTTACTCCGCAGCACAGACATTGGAGTCGTGTTTCTTGACCGAGATTTAAAGATTCGCAAATTTACCCCAGCAGCAACGGTTGCAATTAATCTGCTCACAGCAGATATTGATCGCCCTCTAGAACATATTACTCATAACCTGGATTGCGATAACTTAATCGAACTGCTCCACAAAGTCATTGAAACTCAAGAAGTTGTGGATCGAGAAGTTAAATTAATCAAACGAGACTTCTATTTGTTAATGCGAATTAATCCCTATTTGCAAGAAGATGGCGGTTTAGATGGTGTAGTAATTACCTTTATTGACATTGATGAATTAAAAAATGTTCAAGAACAAGTACATTTAGTTAACCAAGACTTGAAGCAGTCTCAATTACAACTCCGTCAACTCAATCAAGAATTAGAACAAAGGGTAGAAGAACGAGCTCAAGCCTTAAAACAGTCAGAAACTCGCTTAAGGGCGATTTTAGAAACTACTACCTCACTAATTTATCTCAAAGATATTCAAGGACGTTATCTTTTAGTTAACCCTCAATATCTACAACTTTTAAATCTGAAAGAAGCAGAAATTTTAGGCAAGTCAGATAGGGATATCTTTGGGTCAAAAATTGCTCAATCTTTCATGGATAATGACCGTAAAGTAATTGAAGCTGGTGTAGTTCTGAAATTTGAAGAGCAAGTACCCCTTCCCGATGAAACTATTCATACTTATCTGGTTACTAAAGCCCCTTTACGGAGAGAAGATGGGACTATATATGCTGTGTGTGGCATTTCTACTGATATTAGTGAGCAAAAACAAACGGAACTAGAACTGAGGAAAAGTGCGGAAAGGGAAAGAGGCATTTTAAAAGTAGTAGGAAAAATGCGTGAAACCCTAGATATTGGTGAAATTTTCCAAGCCACTACCGAAAAACTCCGTTCTACCTTAAAATGCGATCGCGTAGCAATATATCAGTTTAATTCGGACTGGAGTGGACAATTTGTAGCAGAATCAGTTGGTTTGGGGTGGATTTCTCTTTTAAGTTCAGAAAATCCCAAAATTTGGGCAGATACCTGTTTACAAGAAACTAAAGGGGGTTGCTTTGATCGTCAAGAAACTTTTGCTATTAGTAACGTGGAAGAAGCGGATTTTACTCCTTGTCATTTAGATTTATATAAAGAATTTCAAGCCCAAGCTTTGTGTGTGGTTCCTGTTTTTCAGGGGCAGAAACTTTGGGGATTACTAGCTGCTTATCAAAATGATCGTCCCCGTGAATGGAAAGAAGGGGAAATCAGACTACTAACTCAAACTGGCATTCAGTTGGGTATATCGATGCAGCAAGCAGACTTATTTGCTCAAATTCAACATCAATCCGCCCAACTACAACAAGCCAAAGAAGCAGCAGAAGCAGCCAATCAAGCTAAAAGTGCTTTTATCGCTCACACCAGTCATGAACTGAGAACACCCCTCAATGCGATTTTGGGATTTGCTCAAATTCTGAAACGAGAATCTCAGTTTACTCCTGAACAATATCGCGGTATCGACGTAATTTATCAATCAGGACAGCATTTACTAACTTTAATTAACGATATTCTATTTCTAGCCAAGATAGAAGCAGGAAAACTCAACTTAGAACCCAAAGATATTCAACTAACTGTTTTATTGGAAAGTTTAGCTACAATTATCCGCATTCGCTGTGAAGAAAAAAATCTCAAATTTAACTATGAAGTGTTGTCTTCTCTTCCTTCCTTTATTCATTGCGATGAAACTCGTCTGCGCCAGGTTTTACTGAACCTATTGAGTAATGGGATCAAGTTTACTAATAGGGGCAATATTACTTTTAAAGTTGGCTATGTAGAGGACTTTAGTAAACAAACCCACAGTTTACCAATGTGTGAATCTGCAACCAGCTTGATACCAAGCAAAATTAGGTTTCAGGTAGAAGATACGGGAATTGGTATTCCTAGCGATAAGTTAGAAGATATATTTTTACCTTTTCATCAATTAGAACATTCTCCATCATCCCAAGAAGGAACGGGATTAGGACTATCTATCAGTCAGAATATTGTCAAAGAAATGGATAGCGAAATTTTTGTGAGTAGCGTTTTAGGGGAAGGAACTGCTTTCTGGTTTGATCTCGATCTAGAGGAAATAGAAAGCAAAAATCTTGTTCAAGAGATCCCCTATAAACCTGATGTGATTAGTTACCAAGGTAATAAGCGGACAATTCTAGTAGTAGATGATTTAGCGAATAATCGTTCTTTTTTAGTAAACCTGCTCCAATCCTTGGGATTTAATATCTTAGAAGCCAGTAATGGGTTAGATGCGATCTCGTTAGTTCGTGAAAACAAACCTGATTTGATCATTCTTGATCTAATTATGCCAGAAATGGATGGTTGGGAAGCAACGAAAAGAATTCGGCAAGATGCAACTATCAAAAATGTACCAATTATTATTGTATCTGCCAGTACCCTTCCTGCTACAGAATCTTCTTCCCGTGAAGTGGGAGCTAATGGATTTTTAGCTAAACCCCTAGATTTTGACAAATTATTAGATTTATTGAATCAATATCTAGAATTAGAGTGGATTTATCGAGAAAATGCTGCTGTTATTTCTAATAATAAAACAATAACTGCTGAATCTATCCTAGAAGATCCTAATTATCGTTTCATATCTCCTAATCAAGAACAATTAAATATGCTATTAGATTTGGCTCTACGAGGAGATATCCGAGAAATCCTCTCCCAAACCATATTACTAGAAGCCAATTCCCAGCTAGTCCCTTTCTGTAAAAAGTTGCGTCAACTAGCAGAAACTTGTCAGATGAAAAAGTTAAAACAATTTCTGTATCAATATTCTGCTCAGAGTGAAATCAACAATTAACCAAACCTAATTTGTTCTCCAGTTAAATTTAGAGTTGCACCTGCTAATAAAGGTTCTAAAGCTGCACGAATACGATTAGCGTCGGGAGGACAACCAGGAAGATAAACATCTACGGGAACCATAGCATGAACTGGTTGTACTGTTTCTAATAAAGTTGGTACTATTCCTGGTTCATGGGGGATCTGATTTTGGATATCTGCAGCTTCCATATAACAACGCTGA
Organism: Xenococcaceae cyanobacterium MO_167.B52; assembly: GCA_030065315.1. Taxonomy (GTDB): domain Bacteria; phylum Cyanobacteriota; class Cyanobacteriia; order Cyanobacteriales; family Xenococcaceae; genus JASJCP01. The sequence continues at coordinate 8,652 of JASJDB010000069.1, forward strand.
AGTACTGATTCTGTATCTCCCAGAGGATTACGCATAGCTGTCACATTACCAGTTACAGCACAGTCACCAAAGGAAACTAAAATTGAGGAGCGATCGCGTACTTTTTTAATCAATTCCAGATTATCTTCATTAGCTACCGCACCTTCTACTAATACCACATCCACCCCTTCGGGATATTCTTTGATATCGGCAAAAGGACTGTAGACTAAATCTACCTGTGTAGCCAAATCAAACAGCCATTCATCTAAATCTAAAAAAGACATATGACAGCCAGAACAGCCACCGAGCCATACTGTTGCAAGTTTGAGTTTGTTCATTGTTAGTTGGTTAGTAGTTAGTAGTATTTAACAAACAAGTTGAAAGTCAGCAGGAAGTTTTTGGACTCCATCAGGATTTTTGGCAGCTACTTCTTGCCATTCTTGAACTATTGTTTTAGGTATCTGTAGCTGGGTCAATTTACCATTTTCTAAAGGAATTTCTAGCAAAACTGACTCTGTTGGCAGCTGTGGCAGGATTTTTTTGAGATTATATTGTCCAATACTGGGTAAAGGTGATTTGCCCAAAAATATATTAGATACTTCATAGTGATGATCACTATCGGTGCTAATTATTAGAGGTTTTTGAGGCTGAATTTTAAGAGAACTAGATATTCCCGATAATCTCAGATTTAAAGAAGTATCTTGGCTAGAATTAACTTGAGTAAATAAGAGTACTTCCCATTTATGACCTGCTTGATCATTTAATACCTGCTCCGAACGACAATGGGTATGTCCTGGAGCAATATCTGTTTCGGTAATGGTAGCAATGGCAGGTTTAATAGTTAACAAAGCAATAATCAAAAAGAAAATCAGAGTCATGATTACAAAACCAATTCCCCATTCCAAATCATGTAAAAGATGACGCAACATTTAACTCACCTCCTTAGCTTAATTGCCCACTAACAACTAACAACTAACTATTCAAAACAACCATTCCCTATTCTTTCTGGCAGTAGTAATAAATTCTAGTTTGGAACGTTCCTTAATCATTTCTCCCACTGTCGAACCCTGGGCAAAAATTGCCCCTGTAGGACAAGCCATCATACATTTTCCGCAGGAAGTGCAGCTATTGGAATTACCCCAAGGCTGATTGAGATCGGTAATCACATGGGAATTATGTCCCCTACCCGCCATATCCCAGGTATGTGCACCTTCAATTTCATCACATACTCTGACACACCGAGTACAGAGAACACAACGATTATGATCGATGCCAAAGCGATCATGGGATAAATCTACCTTTCTTTGGGGAAACTGATAAGCTAAACTGACGTGATCCATGCCCATTTCTACTGCTAAATTCTGCAACTCGCAATTACCATTAGACACGCAGACAGAACAAATATGATTGCCTTCAGCGAATAGCAGTTCGATAATGGTGCGACGATATTTCTGTAATCGATCGCTGTTAGTCTGGATTTCCATTCCTTCAGCCACTTTGGTCACACAAGCGGGTTGGAGTTTATTACTACCTGCAATCTCAACTAAGCACAAGCGACAAGCGCCAACATCTGAGACTCCTTCTAGATGGCAAAGGGTAGGGATAGGAATACCTGCATCTTTGGCTGCATCTAAAATAGTTTGAGATTCTCTAGCACTAATTAAGCGATCATTAATAGTTAGGGTTTTAACTGCCACAGACTTTATCTATTACTTCTAGGATCGTTTATAAGTTAAAAGTTTGAGAAAGTTGTGAAGATTATTGGTTGATGGTAACCGCTCTAATCTTAATTGCTAACGGTAAGCTATTATGATTTTGTATATCCTGTAATCCAAGTATTTAAGTAAAGATTACATTGATTAAATTGTGAATAAAATGAACTCTACCCCCGAAATCACCAAAAATCCCAAGACAGAAACCAAGGGGAAAAAGAAAAATTCCAAAAAAAGCAAAAAAAAAGCAAAAGACACTGTTAAGACCCCAGAAATAAAAGAATTTAAGTATATTTCTGAAGGAGAAGGAAGCTCCACACTACCCAAAAAAATTTATAAAAAAGAGCTGGATCGGTTGCAATTAGAACTGGTCAAAATGCAATACTGGGTGAAACATACTGGAACCCGCATTGTAATTATATTTGAAGGACGTGACGCAGCAGGGAAAGGAGGGACGATTAAGCGAGTTACCGAGCCTCTAAATCCTCGTGGATGTCGCATTGTAGCTCTCGGTACTCCAAGCGATCACGAAAAAACTCAATGGTATTTTCAACGATATGTAGCCCATCTACCATCAGCAGGGGAAATTGTTTGTTTTGACCGCAGTTGGTACAATCGCGCTGGAGTTGAACGGGTAATGGACTTTTGTACTGACACAGAGTATCACCAATTCATGCAAACCTGTCCAGAATTTGAGCGGATCCTAACCAGATCTGGGATTATTCTGTTGAAGTATTGGTTTTCAGTTAGTGATGAGGAACAGGAGCGACGCTTTCAATCTCGTATCATCGATCCCGCTCGTCGCTGGAAACTCAGCCCTATGGATTTGGAATCGCGCGATCGCTGGGTAGAATATTCCCAAGCCAAAGATCTAATGTTTGCTCACACCAATATTCCTGAAGCCCCTTGGTTTACTGTGGAGGCAGATGATAAAAAACGCGCTCGTCTCAATTGCATCAGCCATATTCTGAGCAAGATTCCCTACGTCGATATCACCCCCGAACCCCTGAAATTACCCCCCCGTAAAATGCCTCCTCGCGACTATGTGCGCCCCCCGATCAACGAACAATTTTTTGTTCCCCAGTTATACTAACTTGACACTCCCCATAGATGTTATACCCTACTAAATAAAATCTGTTAAACCCGATGGTCTTTAAGGGAACTATGAGTAATAGTTATTCATTTGCTATTTTTTGATATGACCCAACAGAATAGTCAACAGGGTGATGGGACAAGGTCGGAAAATCCCAACGTTCCTCAACGTCAATCTAACTCTTCTTATAATAATTTTTCTATGGGAGATTCTAAGGTTGCCTTATCTCCTGATATTCTGGCTAAACAGATAAAAATGTCTCAAGAAAACGCTGCTAAATCGGTTGATTCTTTGGGGAATATCGAAAAAAATCGCAATTGGTGGCAAAACCTGGGATTAAGAAACCAAATTGCTATGGGTGCAGTAGGTATTAGTTTTGTTTCTGCTGTAGTAGCTGGGGGTAGTAGCTACTACTTTGCCAATCATTTTAGCAGTTTAATCTTCGATAGCGCGATCGCAGCTATAGTGGCTGGGGGAGTAGCAATTATTTTTAGTCGTCAAGTCAATCAAGAAATTGCGCGGGTAAATCGGGTAGTTAACCAACTGGGCAAAGGTCAATTAGATATCAATATTGGAGATAAACAACTAGATGAATTAGAACTTTTGGGAAGTAATCTTCATCAATTATCTAGTCAATTACAGAGTTTATCCGACGAACAAATTAGAATTAATCGACAAAGACAGCTATTTAGTAGTGTCGCTTTTCGGACTCGCCAGACAGCAAACAAGCATATTTTGCTCCAAACTTCAGTAGATGGAGCCAGAGAAGTACTAGAAACCGATCGGGTCGTAGTGTATCGTTTCAATGATGATTGGACTGGCACAATGGTAGTGGAATCTGTTGCCGAAGGATTCCCCAAAGTACTGAATGAAACCATTGGTGACCCCTGTTTTCGCGATCGTCATATCGCTCAATATCAGGCAGGAAGAATTCGCGCTATCAGCGATATCTATCAAGAGCCTGGACTTACTGACTGTCATATTCGGATGCTAGATCAATACAAAGTCCGAGCTAATCTAGTAGTACCCATTCGCCAGAAACAAAAGCTCATGGGGTTATTAATTGCCCATCATTGTTCTGGAGCTAGATATTGGCAAAAAAATGACATCGATTTTATGAACCAATTAGCCACAGAAATTGAATATGGTCTTGACTATATCAATTTTGTAGAGGAACAGGACAAAAGTGCTAGAAAAGCCTGGTTTTTTGGTGATATTGCTTTTAGAGCTAGTCAAAACATGGATTTAGATGATGTTTTTAACGCTACAGTACAAGGAGCGAGAGATATCCTACAAACAGATCGAGTTATGGTTTATCGTTTTAACCATGATTGGAGTGGCACAATGGTAGCGGAATCCGTTGCAGATGGATTTCCCAAAGTTCTGGAAGAGCGCATTAACGATCCTTGTTTTCGGGGACGTTATGTAGATTTATACAGAGATGGTCGAGTTAGAGCGATCAATAACATTCGCACTGAAGCAGGACTAACAGAATGTCATATTCGCACTTTGGAAAAATATGGAGTGAAATCAAATCTAGTTGCACCTTTACGTAAAGATGGTCAACTGATGGGATTATTAATTGCTCATCATTGTTCCCATCCCAGAGTTTGGCAACAAGAAGAAATTGAGTTTTTCTCCCAATTAGCAACTCAAGTAGAATATGCCATAGACCGACTGAGTTTTATTGATAAAATCCAAGCCACAGCTGGTAGAGCTAGATTATTTGGTGATATTGCTTTCCGCGCCCGTCAATCCCTCGAAAAAGATGATATTTTCCGCATCACTGTTCAAGGAGCTAGAAAAGCCCTCAATACGGATCGAGTACTAATCTACAAGTTCAATCCAGACTGGAGTGGCACAATGGTAGCGGAATCCGTAGGAGAAGGTTTTATTAAAGTTCTGGATATGCGGATCAATGACCCTTGTTTCAAAGGGCGTTATGTAGATTTATACCGTAATGGTAGAGTCAAAGCAATCAATGATGTCTATCATGAGCCTGGAATGACCGATTGTCATCTAAGAACTTTAGAACAATATGATGTGAAAGCAAATCTAGTTGTACCAATTCGTAAGGATAATAAACTATTTGCTCTTTTAATTGCTCATCAATGTACTTCCCCTAGAGCTTGGCAAAAATCGGAAATTGATTTCTTTTCCGAGTTGGCAACCCAAGTAGAATATGCTTTAGATCATATTAGTTTTATTGAGAAATTAGAACAAGCCCGTGCTGAAGCCGAAACCGCATCTCAGGAACAAAAGCGACAAACCGAAGCTATTCAACACCAACTAGATGCTTTAGTAAAAGATGTTAAAAGTGCATTTAGTGGTAATTTAACTGCCAGAGCCAAAGTTACCGAAGGAGAGATTGGCATTGTAGCGAAGTTCCTCAACACCACCCTAGGCAATCTCCAACGGATTGTCTTACAAGTACAATCTGCTTCTGGCGCAGTGATTGAGACTGTTCATGGTTCAGAAAATAATATTAATAGCCTTTCTAATGATGCTTCTCGTCAAGCAGAAGCTATTACTACTGCTTTGGGACAAATTCACGCTATGGCGCAGTCTATTCAAGGGGTAGCAGAAAATGCCCAAGCAGCTAAACAAATGGTACAAGAGGCGAATAATAATCTAGAAGACGGCGATCACACAATGAATCGTACCGTAGATGGTATCATGGCAATTCAAGAGACTGTCGAAGAAACAGCCCAAAAAGTTAAGCGTCTTGGGGAAGCATCTCAAAAAATCTCCCGTGTAGTTAATCTCATTCGAGATCTAGCCAATCAAACCCACGTCTTAGCTCTCAATGCTTCCATAGAAGCTAATGGCATATCTAGTGAAGGGCAAGGTTTTGCCGTAGTTGCCGAAGAAGTACGCTCTCTATCAGAACAATCCACCGCAGCTACTAAAGAAATTGAACAGATTTTAGAGGAAATTCAAACTGAAACTAATCAAGTTGCCACTGCAATGGAAGCAGGAAGAGAACAAGTAATAGCAGGAACCAGACTAGTCGAAAGCACCAGACAAAAACTCACCTCTATTTCCAGGGTAAGCGGACAAATTCGTCAGTTAGTCGAGAAAATGGCACAAGCAGCCACCGCCCAAGCCAAAACCTCTGCTTCTGTTTTTAAAACCATGCAAGAAGTAGAAACTATTGCTCAACATACTTCAGCAAAGTCTGTTACCAGTGCCGATTCTTTCAACAAATTACTGACAGTAGCCCAAGAATTAAAGGAAAGTGTCACTCAGTTTAAGGTTAAGTAGTTAGTTGTTCATCGTTCATTGTTAATTGTTGATAGTTTATGGGAAAACCTGATTTTGAAAACTTAGAAGTTTATAAATTATCGGAGAATTTAGCTAATGAAATTTGGAATATTGTTGAAAAATGGGACTATTTTGCTAGAGACACTATTGGAAAACAAATTGTTCGTTCTGCGGACAGTATAGGAGCAAATATTGACGAGCGACCCTGCGGATGCTTCATCCGCCAAGGAACGCGCGAGTTGCCGAAGGAAATGGTCGTTACAATATTAAAGATAATCAGCGATTTATAAAAATAGCTAGAGGTTCTCTTTACGAAACAATACATTGGCTAAGATTAGCTTGTTATCGCAAATTAATTAATAGTGAAAAAGTTAATAAAATTAAACCAATTATTGATAAACTTTCTCCCAAACTTAACGCTTATCTAAAATCATTAAATAACAGAAAGTAAAAATCACTATCAACCATGAACGATGAACAATCAACGATGAACAATCAACAACCAACAACTTAATTAATTCTCCTCAACTACTTACTGCTTATGGTATCCGACTTCCGCCCTCGTGAATCTTATCAATTTTTCTTGCAAGAGGCTGTAGAACTTCTACAATCTCTAGAACAAGGTTTGTTGGAATTGAGAGATGATCATAGTACCCAAAAAATTCATAATCTCATGCGTACTGCCCATTCTATTAAGGGAGGTGCTGCTTGTGTTGGGTTAAATCATATTAAAAAAATTGCTCATGATTTAGAAAATGCTTTTAAAATCCTCTATCAAGATGGGATAGAAATTGATTTTGAATTAGAAGAGTTATTATTACAAGCTTATGATCGCCTCAAATCCCCTCTGATGGCTGAAATCCATACAGGAGAAACCGATCCAGAAGCAACAATTGCTAAGGCACAGCCTGTATTACAAGAATTACAAGCAAAATTAAAAGCCCAATCCAGCTATAAGAAAATAACAGATTTTCCTTTTGCTAGGGAAATCGATCAAGGATTAGATCGTTTATCACTAATATTATCTAGTCCTGATGAAACCGACATTTTACAAGCTCTAAAAGTACAATTTACGATTTTTCGGGGATTGGCTGAAGTATCTGGGGTTGCTGATTTTCTGACTATTGCAGATTCTACTCTAGAAGAACTTGATAAATATCCTGATTCTGTAATTACCATTGGCGAAAATGCTTTAGCTCAATTTCGTGCTACTTATGAGGCGATAACCAAAATTCAAAAGACTAATTTTGATTCTCAAAGTAAGGAAAAAACAACTAGTTCCCTGATTTTGCATTCAGAAGTTAGTTCTAGTCTCAGTAGTAAACCAGAATCAGAAAAAGTACCAGAGGATATTATTGATTCCCAAATAATTAAATCAACTCTAGACAAAATTACCACCACTACAAACCATCAAAATACTGATTACAAAACTTTTGCTGATTATAAATCTACTAGAGATCAACTAATTGCCGATGGACCACAACTCCCCTCTCTGGCATTAGGTATTAGAATGGATCCGTCTCGTTTGGAGCTACTCCATAATCTAGTAGGAGAATTGGTTACTCAAGACAATCGCTTTTTATTACAAAATCAACAAAATGGAGAAACTCTGGCTTCTCTTAGTCAATGGTACAATCGCTTTAAGCAGTTGAATCAAAATCTTAAACTCTGGGCTGACAGATTACCTAACGATACTTGGCAATCTGAGAGAGTTAGAAAAGAAGTTTCACCAGGCAATACTTCTAATACCCAACATCTCAAAAGTTCTCTTCAAACTATCCTAGAAGAGTTAGCACAGTTGGGAGAAGGACTACAGGATTTAACTTTCTTAGAGCAAAGTTTTGAAAAAATACGCAAAAATCGCCAGAAAACCGTAAAAAAAATTCAAAATAATCTGTTGCAAGCGAGTATGCTTCCCATTAGGGAGTTACTAAATCAATTTCCCCGCACCGTCAGAGATATTGCAATTCACAGCCAGAAAAAAGTTAAGCTGGAACTTCAAGGGGAAAAAACCCTGATTGATAAAGCAATTCTGGAAAAACTTTATGACCCTTTAGTACATCTGGTCAGAAATGCGATCGCTCACGGGATAGAGACTCCCGAAACCAGAATTAATCTCAATAAATCTCCTCAAGGTAAAATTGCGATCGCTGTTTGTCATCAGGGAAATCATACCTACATCGAAATTAAAGACGACGGAAGGGGTATTGATTGGCAAAAAATCAGAGAATCTTTAGTCAGGAACAATATCTTATCCCTCAATGAAGCCAACAACTTACCCAAGTCTCGACTCTCCGAGTTTTTATTCGATTCTGGCTTTTCTACTGCTAATTCCGTAAGCACCCTTGCAGGTAGAGGGATGGGATTATCGGCAGTGAAACGACAAATTCAAAGCCTAAAAGGTACCATTTCTGTCAAGTCTAAGCTCAATGTTGGCACAACTTTTATCATTCGTTTGCCCCTCACCCTCACCATTGTCAAATTACTAGTCTTTAGTATTGCTGGTAATCTCTTAGCCATTCCCGTTGATTCTCTAGTTGCAATTGTTTTAGCCGATAAACAAGATATTCAAACAGAAGCAGATAAACAATATTATCAATGGCAAGGGCAACGAGTAACTATTTGTCCTGAAGCTTTACTTTCTTCCTATCATTATCCTCGTACTGTAGATCCCAGTAAACCCTTGTGCGGTAAAGATTGGCAAAACTCCGACAAAATACCTCTCCTGTTACTTTCTGATGGTACAGAAATTGTCGCTTTAAGAATTGAGAAAATTTTAATGGAACAAGACCTAGTTATTAAACCCTTTGGTCGCGCGATCAAATTTCCTTCTAGTTTAATTGGTTGCACCCTCCTAGGAGATGGTCGTCTTATACCCGTTCTCAACGGAGTAGCAATAGTAGATAAATGGTTACAATTTTCCGAAGGTAATGTTTATGTTCCCCCTGTATTAAATATCCCCACTCTACCCACAATACTGATTGTTGATGACTCCCTAACCATCAGACAAACCCTCTCAAATACTCTACGCAAAGCTGGATATCGAGTTATTCAATGTCGAGATGGTATTGAAGGAGTGGAACAACTTAAACGGGGAGAGCATATTCAAGCCGTAATTTCTGATATTGAAATGCCTAGAATGAACGGTTTAGAGTTTCTCAGTCGTACTCGTCAACTGCGAGGTACTTCCTTACCTGTAATTATGCTAACCTCTCGCATCAGTGGTAAATACCGTGAACTAGCAGAGAATCTAGGTGCAACTCGCTATTTAACCAAACCTTTTGTTGATCGAGAATTATTAAATGCTTTAGAAGAATGTCTTGGCAGATCCTCCTATTCCAGTTAAATCAATTTTATTTTGCTTAAACTGTTGCTATAGATTAATACTTCTGTTATAGTTGTAAACGGCAACAAAAACGTTGTTTGCCGGGATAGCTCAGTCGGTAGAGCAGAGGACTGAAAATCCTCGTGTCGGCGGTTCAATTCCGCCTCCCGGCATCTTTAAAACATCAGCCTTCTTACCCCATTATAAGGGTTTCAGCGATTATATTCAAGCTGTTTGGTAGCTTGTTTAAATTATTTTTAGGTATTTTTAGATGAGTTTAGCTAAAAAATTGGTGTAAAATTGGTGTAAAAATCTAGAGTAGAGGAGTGGTTACACCACATCTGCCTATGTATTCTAAAACTCATGGAAAAAAAGCTTCTAAAGGCTCTGTAGTCATTATTAATTCTAATGGTCGATTACAATTGCGATTTAGC
>JASJDB010000070.1 GCA_030065315.1 Xenococcaceae cyanobacterium MO_167.B52
TATCCTATAGTTCATTTAGCAACCCACGGACAGTTTTCATCTCGTGCTGAAGATACTTTTTTACTTACTTGGGATGATCGCATTAACGTTACGGAATTAGACCAATTATTACAACAAAGAGATTTTCTCGAAGATACTCCGATTGAGTTACTAATTCTTAGTGCTTGTCAAACCGCAGCAGGAGATAAGCGAGCAGCCCTGGGTTTAGCAGGAGTAGCTGTTCGATCTGGGGCGCGAAGTACCATTGCTACTTTGTGGTCGGTACAGGATGATTCTACTGCCGAATTGATGAACCAATTGTATCAAGCCTTGAAAACTTCAGGGATTAGTAAAGCAGAAGCTTTAAGACAAGCACAGTTGAGTTTATTAGGTTCTTCTAGATATCAACATCCTTACTATTGGTCGGCTTTTATACTGGTGGGAAATTGGCAATAAAAAACTAGCTTTGGGAGGGAGTTGGCTTTAAAACACCATTTTCATCTCGACGTAGTGGATAGGGGTGAACGGGCAAGGGAGAGCCTGGAGCTTCTAAAACAGATACCCCATAGGACCAATTAGACGGGCAAATAGCAATATATCGTGCGTATCCTCCTGTTCCTCCTTCTGGTTTGGCAAAGCCGATCACTATCAAAGCTCCAATTTCAGGAACTTTATCCAAATTGGCTACTCCTTCTGCCTGAGTATAGTGGTTGTGCAGCAGCCAGTATTCACCTTCTAGGTTAGCAGTAGTGTCTGTATCTAAAGGTTCATGTCCATGAAAGAGAATATTGCGCTCTTGATGGAGAAATTGCAAAGCTGCGAGAGAGACTCCTGGGAAGGGCTTTTGATTAAACCTTTCTCTTTCTGCCCACTTTTTGTACCAGTCGGAACGAAACATCACTACCGAACCTTCTGGAATTTTGCCGTGTTTAGCTTCCCAGGCTCGAATATCTCCAACAGTGGCATGATAACCAGGGTTTTTGGCAACCGATTTGTGAATATCGATGACTACGAGGGGACGAATGGCATAGGTGGCAGGTAAATCGCTAATCGTTGCTCCATACTCATCCCAATGAGCAGGTGGGTCTAGCTGGGTACCATACTGGTCTGTAGGTAGTTGGTAGGCTGTAGCGATGAAACCATGATCTTTATAAGTGTATTTTTCCCCAGTTTGGATATAGTCGGGAATATCCGCTCCAGCAAAAGTGGAATTGAAAGTAGCGTTATCGAAACCTCGCCAAACGGGAATTGTGGGGCTAAAAGCATGGGTTAAGTCAACATATTTAGCCGACTTAAAAGCTGTATTATAAATTTGCCAAAGATCAGTACTTTGTGCTTTGACAGAGTTTAATATTCCCGATATCAGGATGATAATCGTCGTCATAATTCCCAAAAATCTGAGAAATTGTCGAGTCATAGATGTAATCTTGATTTAGAAGAAAATCATGGAATAATTTATAGCATCTTTTGGGTAATTTTTGGCTCTCATTGCTAAAAAATTCCATGATTTTAGCCTATCCACTAATTTCTAGAGACTCTCAAATAATTAAAAATTAAAGCTACAATCACTTTTTTGTTTTTTATTATTTTATCTAACTTACTCTTTACCTGAAAAAACATCTGAATTTATCCCCTGTTTAATACTGAAATTTGGTTTCACAATATTAATATCTGGCAAAGAATAGCTAAATCAATAGCTGATTTTGTGTGGAAATCTAGTATCAAAATAAGTTTTAACTAAACTATTTTCCAAGTTCCCCTTGAATACATTTGCGATTATCAAGGATTTAATCTGATTTTTTTTGATAAATCTTCCCTAAGAAAATGTCATTTAGTTCTAAAAAAATTTGTTTGTTAGGCGATTTTGGAGTCGGTAAAACCAGCTTGGTCAAGCGTTTTCTTGAGGGAGTATTTAGTGAAAAATATCTTGTAACCGTAGGGATTCAGATATCTCGCAAATTGATTTGTCCTGAGTTTTTCTCGCAAAAGCTAGATTTAATAATTTGGGATATTGAAGGACATACTAAATTTAAGTCTATTGCACCTAATTATCTTAAAGGAGCAACAGTAGCAATTATTGTAGGAGATTTAAGTCGCCCAGAGACCTTAGAGAATCTTTTAGCCCATATCAATTTATTTATTAAATTTAACCCTAAAGGAGTCGTAATCGTTGCTCTTAATAAATCTGATCTTGTTAAAGAAGAGAAAATAGTAAAACTCAGAGAATTAAATAATTTTCAGGACAATTATCAGGTGATCAAGACTATTATTACTTCAGCTAAGGAGAAAACTAATGTAGCTCAAGTTTTTCAAGTCCTAGCACAAAGTATTATTAAAAATCATTATTGAGGACAAATTCCTTTATTTTGGGGCTGTGCTAGAGAACCATTAATGTCAGTTTTGTAAGCAACTAACTCTACATTTCCCTTTTCATTAACAATCCAGCCACGAGCTTCTATGATCGCCTCTGCTACATTCTCTACTTTCTTTGCTTGGTTTGTTTCTGGTTTTTGCTCATTTTCTTCTTCTAAAAATGGAGTAAGTTCAACTAAATTTACTTCACTAAGATTACTACTTCGTGTTTGACTGGGTGAGGGAGCTAAACCACCCTTTCCTGTGAGGATAAATTCGCTGCCTTCGTCCTCTTTACAAAGATTTTGCGCTATTAATCTGGTGACATCAACTACCTCTGAAGGTAACTCTTCTAAACCTTGTGTGGGGTTTACATCAAGTTGATTAATGTCTACCGTTCCATCCAAACCAAATTCGGAACTAGCGTCAATATCATTTGTATTGTTTGGAGGAGCAGAATTTCTTTCTTCAATGCCAAAAATTGTATTGGTAAAAATATCAATATTCCCACCATCTCCTTGTTCTGCACTAGCAATAATATCGTTGTTTTGATTGGGAAAAGCAATAATAAACTCAGCATTAATATTGACATTACCGCCATTGGCTTCATTAAATGCACGAGCAGAAATATTACTGTTATTGCTGAATGATAAAATATCTGCTTGCTCTATAACAATATTGCCTTGATTCCCTGCTTTGGTTTCAGCAGTGAGACTACCGCGATTTAAAGTAATTTCTTGAGCAGTGATATTTAAATTTCCTGCTGCTCCCGTACCAGTGGCACTAACATTGATATTTGCTGAATCAGTTACGGTTAATTTAGGAGTTGTAATATTTAAGTTTCCTGCATTGGCTCGCTTTCCTGTCCCTTCTGAGCGAGTAAACAAGCTACTATCCACTAGAGTCGTACCGATCATGCCAGTACCATTAACTTCTATAGACTCGGCAGCATTAACAGTTAACTCTCCTCCCTCTCCCCGTTCGCTATTTGTTGCACCTTCTCCCAGTAAAGAACCCGCTCCTATCTGTCCTCCTTCTAGGATAATCAGGCGGTCGACATTTAAGGTGGTATTACTACCCAATCCAGTACCAAAATTATCTGCTGATATTCTGGCTCCTTTTTCCACAGTCAATTCACTGGTAGTTAAATTTAATTTTCCTGCTGCTTCAGTAGAACCTTGCTCCGCAGATACAAAAATACCACTATTACTTAAACTATCATCAAGAAAACTTGTTCCACTGAGCAAAATAGAATCTGCAACATTGAGGGTGATATCTCCTCCTCTACCGTCCGATCTAGCAGAAGTGGAAATTTGCGCCCCTTCTAACACCATCAACTTGGGAGTTTCAATAATCAATTCTCCGCCATCTCCCGTTGCCCCTGTATCTACTTGAGAAAGTAAACCGCTAGCAATAATTCCATCTATGCTGCTACCTTCTAATTGAATAAATTCTGCGGCTCGGACATTTAGCGTTCCTGCATTACCAATACTAAAAGTATTAGTTGAAATTTGTGCGCCTTCTTGAACCAATAATTGTCCTGTATTTACAGATAAATTACCACCATTGCCTCTTGCCTCTGGTTCAGTTGTGGCAAAAATTCCACTCTCTGTTAACTGTATTGATTCAGATGCGTTAATAGTTAGATTACCTGCATTAGCATCTCCCAAAGTGGCAATAGATATTTGCGCTCCATCTGTAAGGGTTAATCGCTGAGTATCGATGGTCAAATCTCCTCCGTCTCCTGTTGCACCTTCAAATAATCCAGCAAATAAGCCGCTGGCAAAAAAACCATCAGCAGATGTGCTTAGTATTTCAATCGATTCCGATGTGTTTACTATTAGATCGAGAGGTTGATTGCCACCGAAATTATTAGTTGAAATTTCCGCGCCATCTCGAATAATTAAATTACTGGTATTGATAGATAGAGTGTTTACTTCAGTATTGGGATTTCTGTCAACAGTAACAAACAGACCACTATTAAAAGCTCCATCGCTGGTAGTACCTATTAATTCAATTGTTTCGGAGGCATTAACACTTAAATTTCCTGTAGGACTCTCCTCTTCGCCAAAAACCCCGATAAAGGCTCCGTCTCGGACAGTTAAATTCTGTGTCGTAACTTGAATATCCCCTGCTGCTCCCGTGCCAAAACTCTCTGTTTGAATTCTTGTATTATCTCCTTCCATGAAGATCGAATCAGTGGCAATAATGTTTATGGACTCTCCCTTTTCAACACCATTGGTAGAAGAATTGATGAAAGAATCACCAGTTAGATTGATATTTCTGCCTTGTATTTGAATTGCCCCACCACGTCCGCGAAGCGCCTCGCCTTCAGCGAGACCGCCACTGGTACTGACAGAAGCAGAATCCGATAAAGTAAGATCTTGAAATACTTCTGCATTCTCATAGCCTAATTGCCAGCCCGATTCAGCTTCAGTCAAGTTAACAGTCTGATTTCCCGCCACACTACCTAGCTCGACTCTCCCTTCAGGCGCGGTTAAGATTCCTCCTTCGATTAAGACATCTCCGCCAATTAGAGCTAATGTTTCCCCAACGGGTACTGATAAGCCGACAAGAGATCGATTGATAACAGGCTTGGGGTTGTCGCCAAGCCCTAAACCCAGAGGCATATTAATAGTTAGTAATGGTTCGGCTTCGGGATTTACTGCGCTAAATTCCGTACCATCGGTAAAGATAATGCTATCGGCGGTGCTACCAACAAAAGAACCTCCAATATTTAAAGAAGCATCCGCACCAAAAATAATTCCTGCTGGATTAATCAAAAACAAATTAGCCGTACCGTTAGCTTCAATAGTGCCATCGATATTAGATATCGATCCCCCCGTAACGCGAGAAAAAATATTCTGAATATCGAGATTGTTATTAAAAAAAGCCGTATTGCCTTCTAGAACCGAAAATTGCTCGAAACTATGAAATAGGTTATTTCCCGTTTGGCTTCCACCATCAATAGTAATTACATTTCCTTGAGGCGTAACAACGGAATTATTGGGTAAAGTAGCGTCAGGAATAACTTGTGCGATCGCTTTTTCTGAAGACAAACAATTAAAAATAAGACTACCTATTATTAAATAATTTTGAATAGGGGATAATTTCATAGTTAATGTGATCGTCACTGGATTGCTATAGAATCGTGCTTGTATTTGAAAATATTTTTATTAGATTAACTTTTTTAAATCATTTTCTAAGTATATGATTACCACTATCCATACATTTTAGTAAAGATTTGTTGAAGTTGATAGTTAAATATCTTCACATAGTTTACCTGAACTTTTACCTTAAAAAATCCCCTTTTTTTGGACAAAAAGAAAAGATATACTAAGCAAGTCAATTTGAATATAAATTGACATCTAAAATTTTGTAAAAAAATGATTGTTCATAACTGGTAACAAAAGCTGTAAACGCTGTTTTTACTGAGTTTAAAAAATAACTTCTTATGGCAAAAGAACTATTCAATAACACTACAAATAATCTTGCCCCCGAGCTGATTGAGTCAGAACCGACAGTCACAACAGATAAAGCTGATTACGCACCAGGCGAGACAGCAGAAATCACTGGTAATGGCTTCACTCCAGGCTCAGAAGTAGTAGTTCAAATTGTTGATGACCCTACAAAACCAGGAGATGATGGTGATATAGACGAGTATCAACCCATAACTGTGATAACAGATGAATTTGGCTCGTTTAACACTACTTGGTTTGTACCCACTGATGATGATGGTACGGGTGCGGGTACGCCAGATGCTTTGAATGCTACCTTATTTTTAACTGCTACGGGAACAGGTGCAGATGGAGTTTTCGGTACTGATGATGACCAGGAAGCAGAGACAATCTTTACCGATGGTCGTCCTACTAGCCAAAATACAGGCACTTACGGTAGTCGCAGTGAAAACCAGGGACAGGACAATGTCACGGTTAATTTTTCTTTTTTTACCGATGTCTCAGATACTGATGGTAGCTCTGACCGAGGCTTTTTTCAAGGGGCTGTTGCCTTTTATACCAAAACTACTTTCTCGACTTTTAATCAAACAACGACGACAAATGCTGATTTGATAAATCTCGATCTGAGCGTTTTTAAGGTTGCTAATTTTCCTAACTATGTTGAAATTAGTTATAGCTTCAGAGACCCCAGTACAAATACTACTGTTGGCAGTTTTAAATTAATCTTTGACAATTTTAATCCTGATTTTCCTAATGTCCCCAATGATTTACCAGTAGATTTACTTGTTAATAGCATAGAATTTATCGCTCAAGATCTATTTGATTCCTATGATTATGCTTTAGATTCTTTCTTCGGGACACCCTCTCCTACAGATAGAGATTTTGAACCTCTGGTGGACGCTTTAGATATAAATATAGATGGTGAAACCGTTGTACCTGTAGATCCTGTAGCTACAGATAACACTGCTACAGTAACAGAAGACGGAACTCTGACTGCTAGTGGTAATCTGATTACTGATGATGATGGTGCTGGTACGGATAATGATGATGGTTTAAGTTCTCAACCTGATTTTGTTAACCTCAGTATTACTGAAATTGCTAGCATAATTGACCCCAATACAGATGTTATGGGAACTTTTGGTACTTTAGATTGGAATGCAGATGGCTCTTATACCTATAGCTTGAACAATGATAATGCAACAGTTCAAGCTTTAGATGAAGGCGAAACCCTAACCGATATATTTACTTATACCTTAATAGACGATGAAAATCTCAGCGATACAGCAGAGCTAACTATTACTATCAACGGAGTTAACGACAATACTCCCCCCGATGCGGTGGATGACAATTTGACCACTGATGAAGGTAATCTGCTCGCTGCGATCGATCTTCTAGGTAATGATAGCGATCCTGATGGTGATCCCCTAATGGTGACACAAGTTAATGGTATTGCTAATGTGGGAACTGAAATTACGCTGACTTCTGGTGCGCTGTTAACGCTTAATAGCAATGGCATCTTCAACTACGAACCAAACGGCTTCTTCTCTTATCTAGCTGCTGGTGAAACCACAACTGATACCTTCAGCTACACCATCAGTGACGGTGAGCTAACTGACACAGCAGATGTTATTGTAACTATTGAAGGAGCTTCTGACCTCTTCAATTCAGGTACACCGTTCAGGTTCACTCAGGGTACTAATGGCGGCAATAACACTTTTGGTTTCAACGGTGATGGATTCTTTATCTCTGGGGAGGGTGTTTCTGGAACGCCTAAGTTTCAAGACTTTGACGACTTCCTGGTCAAAACAGCAGAAGTTTTTGACGGCGTTGTGAAGCGCAGGGGTACTATCAACGACCAGCGTCTTCCTAGCGGTGATGGTCCTAACAACATCAATGTTAACGCCAACGATGAGGTGATCATCGGTGGTCAAGGGATCGGCGGTTCCTACAAGATTCAATTTGGTAAGACAACTGAAGCTGAAACCTTCCGCGATTTCGTTGTCCGTATGTTCGATGAAATCGATGCGAATGATGCGGTTGCCAACGACCCGACGGATTTCCGTTTTGATGCTTTAACTGGTGCTGCACGTTTGTTCTTTGACGATATTAACAATGAGTTTGGCTTCACTACTGATGGTGGGGAAACTCAAACTCGCTTTAATAACCTTGAAGAGTTTGTAGAAGGAATAGCTGGTGATATCTTTGGTGGCATCCAGCTGCGCGATGGTAGCTTCAATGCTGTGAGAATAGCTGGTGGCAAGACTCCGAGCAAGATCAGAGTGATTGGCGGGGATGACGTTGTCATCGGCGGTCAGAGCGTCGGCGGGCAGTTCAGGTTTGACTTTGCGGACGCAGCAATAGCTGGTTCTTTCAGGGATGTAGCCAGCGAGCTGTTCAGTAACATCGACGAAGCTAACGCGATTGCTTTTGGTGATCTTTAACTGATGTTAACTATTAGAAATCGCAGCATTATAATAATGAATAAAATACCAAATTGCTCTAATATGATTTTTCAACTTTTTTAGAAAAGGAAAGAGTTTTTCGGTAAGGATTCAGGTAATAGCGATCGCGAGAGAAGTGGAAGATTCAACGTTCTGGGATTGACAAATCAGTCAAATACGATGGAGTGGCTAAATGTGCTTTCCTCAGTCACTTTCTCTAGTTAAGCCAGAAAAGCTGAGCCAGTCGTCAAAGATAGAGAATGATACGGGAATATATCATGTCTCCCGATATTCCTTTTCCTAGCTACTTGGAACAGAAAAGACAACTTACCCAGTGGAAAAAAACTAATCCTCCTTTCAAAGCCGTTCATTCTCAGGTAACTCAAGATTGCGTTAAGCGACTTCATAACACTTGGGAAAGATTTAAAGCTCAAAAATTTGGGTTTCCGCGCTTCAAAAAATACGGAAGATATCAGTCCTTCTTGTTCCCACAATTTAAAGAAAACCCCATTAATAATGGCATGATTAAGTTGCCTAAAATTGGTGAAGTTAAAATTGATCAACATCGACCAATACCAGATGGATTCAAGGTCAAGGGAGTAAGGATTGTTAAGCGTGCAAGAGGAACTGTTTGGTATGCAGTAGTTACGATTCAATGTGATGTTCAAGTGCCTGACCCACTGCCTTTTGGGCGTGGAATTGGGATTGATATCGGATTGGAATCTTTTTTGGTAACTAGCGACAATCTCAGGATTGAGCCAGCCAGATTTTTTCGAGACTTGCAAAGTGGGCTTAAAGTGCTACAACGCAAGGCATCTCGTAAAAAGAAGCGGTCTAAAAACTGGGAGAAAGCACAGCTTAAAGTTGCTAGACTTCATCATAAAATAGCGAATACTCGTAAGAACTTTCATCTTCTTACTAGCCATCAACTCTGTGACCAGGCAGACATGATTTTTGTCCTAAAGGATACCGCTTCGCATATTGAGGATATCAACTTTAAAATGACTGCCAAGGGATTCTTAGGTAAACAAATGCTCGATGGTGGTTTTGGTCAATTTCGAGACTTGCTGTCTTGGGTGTGTTGGAAGCGGGGTAAATATTTTGCCCAGATTGACCATAAATACACCAGTCAGATTTGCCCTGAGTGCAATGCTCATACAGGAAAAAAAGAACTCAAAGAAAGAGTTCATCATTGTCCTGAATGCGGGTATCACACTACAAGAGATCATGCTAGTGGAAGAGTAATTCTAAATCGAGGGCTAGAGTCGATTCTTACGAAAGTTGCTCATGGGGGCATTGTGCGGTTTAACCGTGAAACCCCCAAGACCGCATATGCGGAGCGGTATCCTTTAGGACTTTCGCGCTAGTACGGCTGGACGAGTCGGAACGGAAACTGGACGGCACGAATGCGTACTGCCAAGGGTAGCAATATCTAGGCAAGTGCAACGCAGAAAACTCTCATCGTGAGTTGAGAAGCCAGCAGCGTAATCTTTGATTCGCTGTCTGGAGAAGTCACGTATATTTCTTGATAACTTATTACTATTGAGTTGCTACAATAAATTAAAACTTTAATTTAAGCTTTTTAAAAGGGAACTCAATAAAAAGTCAATAACAACCTAATATCATTTCCCTTTAAATTTGCTACAGATGACTGATGAGGAGACAAGGGAGACAAGGGAGACAAGGAGGACAAGGGAGATTAATGTGCAGCATATCTAAAGTGATTTGATATAACTTCCAATAAAATTGAGAACAGAATAAAGCTAGAATTTCAAACACAATACTGTCCTTTATTTAGTAAGAATCATAATGAATAAAGCTAATATTTTAATCGTTGAAGATGAAATAATAATTGCCAAAAATCTAGCATTAATAATCATTATTTATATTAATAAAAGTTTATTTATGGAATTTAGATAGTTTAAATTCTGATGGTATTTAACTATTCAATTAGAGAAAATGCATATATTTGACAATTATAAAATTATCAACCAGATTAATAGTGATAATCACTATCATATCTATCGAGCGATTCGTCAATCAGATCGAACTTCAGTACTTATCAAAGTAATAAATAATCAATTTTCTAACTTGGAAGCAATAGTTTGGTTAGAAAATGAGTATAAAATACTTCAAACCTTGAGCTTATCAGGAATTATCAAACCCTATAGCCTGGAAAAATATGACAATAATTTCATTTTAGTTTTAGAAGATTTTGAAGGAGAGTATCTAGAGCAATTTCTTGCTCGCCAACAACTTTCAAGGAATGTTTTTTTTTCCATAGCTATTCAGATATTAAACATTGTTCAACAGCTACATTCTCATCAAATAATTCATAAAAATCTTCAGCCTTTTAGTATAATCATACATCCAGAAACCCTAGAAGTAAAAATTACCAATTTTAGTATTGCTACCAATCTTGTTAGAGAAACTGAGACATCTTCCCAGGAATTAGAAGTATCAAATATAGCTTATATCTCTCCAGAGCAAACTGGACGGATGAATATTCCTCTTGACTATCGCAGTGATTTTTACTCTTTAGGAATTGTTTTCTATCAAATGTTAACGGGAAAATTACCTCATTCTGCTCTAGATCCATTACAATTAATCCACTGTCATCTTGCTCAAACACCAGTTTCTCCTCACCAAATAAATCCAGACATTTCTACAACGGTTTCCTCTATCGTGATGAAACTCCTAGCCAAAAATCCCGAAGATAGATATCAAAGTACTTATGGAATCAAAGCGGATTTAGAAATCTGTCAAACTCAGGCTCGGAATCAAGGAAAAATCGAACCGTTTAACTTAGGAACATTAGATAGACATAGTCAATTTTTAATTTCCCCAAAACTTTATGGTCGTTCATTAGCAGTAAATTCCCTCGCATCAGCCTTGGAGAGAGTGCATACTGGAGCAACGGAAATGATTCTGGTAAGTGGTGAATCAGGGATGGGAAAAACTTCCGTGATTTATGAAGCTACTCAATCAATAGTTAAACAAAAAGGCTATTTTATTGCTGGCAAGTTCGAGCAACTGAAAAGCAACATACCCTACTTTGCAATAATTCAAGCTTTTCGTACTTTAGTTCAACAGTTATTAATCGAGGCTTCAGATCGTCTTCAAATCTGGCAAGACAGAATATTATCTGTAGTTGGAACAAATGGTAAAGTCATTACGGATATTCTACCAGAATTAGAGTTAATTATTGGTTCTCAACCAGAGATCCCTCAATTACCTGCAAAAGAAACTCAAAACCGCTTCAATACTGTATTTGAAAAGTTTATCGGAGTTTTCATTCACCAGGAACATCCTCTGGTTTTATTTCTTGATGATTTACAGTGGGCAGATTCTGCTTCTTTGAAATTACTCGCTCTTTTATTAGGCAATGTTAATAGCCAATATTTACTAATAATTGGGGCATATCGAGACAATGAGATAAATTCTGCGCACCCCCTAATTCAAACTATAGACAAGATACAAGAAAACGTTCTTATTAGTAATATTGTTCTTGAACCTTTGACCCTTGATGATGTCAACCAGTTGCTTGTTGATACCTTAAACTGCCAAGAGTCACAATCCTTATCTTTAGCAAGGTTTCTTTGGCAACGCACTCATGGTAATCCTTTTTTTCTCAATCAATTACTGCAAACTATCTACACAGAAAAACTGATAACTTTCGATTTTAATAGCCTGAGTTGGCAGTGGAATATCAAAGAAATTCAGGCTACTCCGATTACTACTAATTACAATGTATTGGAATTAGTTGCCAGAAACCTCAAAAAACTACCTCAGACATCCCAACATGTATTAAAGTTAGCTGCTTGCATTGGCAATCAGTTTGATTTAGCAGTCTTGGCGATTGCTTATGACCAAAGTCAGGATAAAATAGCTCAAGAATTAGGTCATCCTCTTCAAACAGGAATGATTCTTCTGGTGGAAGACAAACCTAACCCTTGTTATCAATTTTTACATGATCGCGTTCAACAAGCTGCTTATTCTCTACTGGACGAAGAATCAAAAGTAGTGACTCATCTTAAAATTGGTCGATTTTTGCTTCAGAAAACTGCCCCAGAAGAGATTGAGGAAAAAATCTTTAGTTTTGTTAATCATCTGAATCTGGGGAGAAAATTAATCTCCGAAAATTCATTTATCTATTGTTTAGCAGAATTAAACTTAATTGCGGGCAAAAAAGCTAAAGCTGCAACTGCTTATGAATTAGCAGCTAATTATTTGGATATTGCTTTACAATTACTGCCCTCATCTGCTTGGAAAGATAATTATAATTTAATTTTCAACGTTTATTTAGAAGCCGTAGAAGTTCAATACCTGCAAACCAATTTCAATCGCGCCGAACAGTTAGCTAATACTGTTCTGCTTAAGGTTGAGACGGTACTAGAAAAAGTCAGAGTCTATAAAATAAAGATTCATGCTTTTATTGCTCAAAACCAGATGCAATCAGCTATAGATATGGGTTTGTATGTTATCGAATTACTAAACATATCTCTACCAGATAATCCCCAACCAACCAACGATATTCAAACCCACTTAAATCTAGAAAGCGATCGCATTGAGTCTTTAAAAACTCTTCCTGAAATGACTGATGGCTATAGCATAGCAGCGATAGAAATCTTAGCCAGAATTATTCCTCCTGTTTATATAGTCAAGCCCCAATTGTTTCCCGTCGTAGTCTTAAAAATGATCGATCTTTGTCTGCAATATGGCAATTCTCGACTTTCGGCTTTTGCCTATGCTCTTTATGGATTGCTGTTATGTGCTGCGGGAAATATCGATACTGGATATCAATTAGGCAAACTAGCCCTGACACTCCAAGAACAATTTGATGCTAAAGAAATTAAAGCTAAAGTCGGTTTTATTTTTAACAACATGATTCGCCATTGGGAAGAATCAGCAATTTCTCTCCTAGATGATTTTTTAGAGGGTATTCAAAATGGAATAGAAGTGGGGGATATCGAACACGCTTGCTTTCATGCCAAATATTACTGTACCTATCTCTTTTTTGTGGGAGAACCTTTAGCTTCTGCTGAGGAAAAATCCTCGAATCAGATTGATATGATACAAAACTTCAAACAAGATTTCCAGTTAAATTATGCTCTAATTTGGCATCAACTAAATCTCAATTTCCAGGGGCTAGGTTCAGATAAATTATTATTAATTGGCAAGAGTTTTGATGAATCAAAAATGCTCCCCTTGTGGCTGGAAACTAATAATGCTACGTCATTGTTTGCTTTCTATCTTGCTAAATTAATTCTCTGCTATTTCCTCAAAGATTATCAACAAGCAATTGTCAATGCCCATAAGGGAAAACAATATTTAGAGGCCGCAGTGGGTACAATGTGCTTTTCTGTATATCACTTTTATTCTTCTTTAGCTATGTTGGCGGTATGTTCCCATCAAGCTGACAGCGAATCTGAATATTTACAAGAAATAGTTGCTTATCAACAACAAATAAAACAATGGGCAGATCATGCTCCCGATAACTATCTAAATAAGTACAAGCTGGTAACAGCAGAAATAGCTAGAGTCTTGGGCAAAAACGAACAAGCAGCAGAACATTATGACAAGGCAATAACAGAAGCAGCTAAAGCGGGATATATTCATGAAGCTGCACTAGCAGAAGAATTGACGGGAGAGTTTTATTTATCCCAAGGGAGAACTAAAATAGCTGGGTATTATTTGACTGATGCTTACTATGGATATAGGCGTTGGGGAGCTTTGTCTAAAGTACGAGATTTGGAATCAAGATATTCTGAATTATTAACTCGAATTTCCACCAAAGAATTAACTACTACTAAGACCCATCAAGTAAAAATACATAGCCAGCCCCAAAATTTAACCCCATTAGATTTATTGTCGGTACTTAAAGCCTCTCAGGCTATTTCTTCAGAAATTGTTTTAGATAATTTACTATCTAAAATGATGCAAATTGTGATGGAGAATGCGGGAGCGCAAAAAACTATCTTATTTTTACAAGAGAATTCATCTTGGGTGGTAGCTGCATCGGCAACCATTACCCCAAAAATCAAAGTCGATCTGTCTCATATACCAATAGCTGAATATCTAAACTTTCCCAACTCCATAGTTAACTATGTTCAAACTACTCGCAACACAGTTATTTTAGAGCAAGCTAATAAGCAGGGCATATTTACTAAAGATCCATATATTGTTGAACATCAATCAAAATCTGTTTTAGCTTACCCCATGATTTATCACAATGAACTACAGGGGATTATTTATCTAGAAAATAGTGTAGTTAGGGGAGTTTTTACGCCTCAGAAATTAGAAATATTACAAGTTTTACTATCTCAAGTCTCGATTTCCATTGAGAATGCTCGTCTGTATCAAAATCTGGAAAATCATGCTTCTGTGCAAAAATCTTTAAAGCAGAAAGAAATTTTACTCAAAGAAATTCATCATCGTGTCAAAAATAATTTGTTTGTAGTTTCTAGCCTTTTAGAACTGCAAAGTAGCTATCTCGATGATCCAGAAGTGATTAAACTGCTCGAAGATTGCCAAAATAGAATTAAATCTATGGCATTAGTTCACCAACATCTTTATGGCAATAGTGAACTAGATCGAATAAATTTTGCTAAATATATTGAATCACTAATAGATAATTTAGCTTCCTGTAATATGAGTCAACAAAGAAATATTGATTTTATTCTCGATCTTGAAAATATAGAGCTTAACATTGAAACCGCCAACCCCTGTGGTCTAATTATTAATGAATTAGTTTCTAATGCCCTCGAACATGGTTTTATTGATCGCGATAGTGGTAATATTTGCTTGAGTTTAAAACACAATCTAGAAGGTCAAAAAGTACTGACAATCCAAGATGATGGTGTAGGCTTCGGAGAAGATTTAGATTTATACAACAGTGATTCTTTAGGATTAGAGTTGGTTTGTAGCCTAGTTGAACAACTCAATGGCAATATTAAACTTGATAAAACTAACGGAACTAAGATTGAAATTGTCTTTGACGCACTAGATTATAAGAGGAGGATTTAGATGTAAAACCTATAACCTTGGGTAGTATCTGCGTGTTGACAAAAATATTTTACCTTCTTAAATCCGTCTGACTTTTTGTCTGTTTATACTGCTTCTATTAGCTGTTCTCGGTTTAGCTGTTGGTTTAATGCCTGGGATACTTGATAACTCTGAGCATAAGCTAATAGCTCGTAAGTCCATTGAGTAAATAGTTCAAATACTTTTTCAATCAAATCAACACTTTTTTGTCGAGTTTTTTCCGAAATATAGATATTTTCAATAAACTTATTAACATCATCGGAATAAGCATTATGATCTTTTTCCCTATCAGAATGATGCTCCCCAAAATATTTATATTCTTGATTGGTAATTAATTGCAGCTCATCGGTAACTTGTTTGGTTACTGATAAGAAAACATCAGCAGTTGCTTCAATTGCTTCTAAAACAACTAGCTTTTCAATAGGTTCCGATTCAGTAATATCTTTATAAAGTTGATAAGTAAGTAATCGTGAATTTTTAGTTTTTTCACTCCACAAAAATCTTAAAGAATCATTAAACGGCAAAGAACAATTAAACCCTAACTTTTGCATATCTTCTAAAAACCATTGCCAATGGAAATCATCTTCATAAGTATGCTGGTTTAATATTGCTTGGATTTTATCGTTAGTTGGCTCTTGGCGCAGAACGTACTTATTTAAATCGGCAAAGCTCATAATAAAAGATGCAGCGCAAGGAGCAAACGCTAATCTTTTTGTAGGAGGGATACTTTGATCTCGCATAAATTTAAATAAGGGTAACTGGGAATATACTTGTTGTTTTTCTTCGATTAAAGCCAAGATATTTTTCATTTTTTTTTATTAATTACGAGTAAATCTGTTAATCTTAAAACCTATATTTGTGATTTATAAAACTTATATAGTTGTGAAAATCACAATATATCTGCACTAACTCTCAAGGTTTAACGTCAGCTTTTCAATGTCAAAATAGTTTTTGAAAAGCTCAAATCCAATTCTTCACTAATGAATAATTTAGGAGAAAATAAGGCATTAAAAACTGTCGCCAAAGATAGGTGATTGAATCCTTCGCTCCACATTTTCAGTATTTAGTTTTTTTTGCTAAATCAAGAGAATTAATGTCACGTTTTCATCCTTCATTTGAGAAGGATTTAGTGTAAAGGTTCTTAATCAAAATTAACTCTCCGAATAACTACTTAAAGTAAGGTAGCATGTAAAAAGAAAAAAAAACGGTAATTATACTTAGGATCAACCTAAACATCCCTAATTCTACAGAAAAAAATATAAGGAATTGAAAAACCAATTCTTGATCGGAAAGAAGTAGAGAAGAAGCTAAAAGATAGTAAATCTGTTTCCAAGTCAGTAGTTATTCCATCGCTACAAACGAGACCCTTACCAGATATAGGTTTGAAACTCCTGTGGACTCAGTCACGTGAAACAACAGTCTGTTGTTTGAGTTCTAGTCAGTATTAGAATCAATTTAAGGTTAAGTAAAAAGCAATTTTTTTAGAATTAAATAAGAGTAAATGTATTTAATTACATCAATAAAAATCCTTAAAATAATAGACCCAAATAAGATATATATAATTTAAGGATAAAATAATTTTAATTTATCTATCTAATGACTCCGAGTTCAACTAATTTTATAGCCAATCAATTTAATTTTGGAAGTCTAAAAGGAAGAAAAGTAATAGCTGATTTTACTGGAGGAAAAATTACTTCAGATGCAGGAATTGTTTTACTGGCAGAATTAGATAAAAAGCTAAAAATAACAGAGAAATTTGCTAAATGTTTTCGAGATAATCGTGACTCATCTTATGTAAAATATTCAGTACATAAGTTATTAGCACAAAGAGTTTATGGCATCGGATTGGGCTATGAAGATGTTAATGATCATGATAAATTACGCTACGATCCAGCCTTAGCAATTGCCCTAGGAAAACTAGATTTCATTAATTCAACTCCAGATATTTTAGCAGGAAAAAGTACAATTAACCGACTAGAATATTGTCCTGAAACAATTATTAATCAAAAGCAAAGCCGTTACCATAAAATAGAGACTGACTCTCAAGCAATTGAAAAAGCTTTTGTGGAGATATTTTTAGCATCTTATAAAAAGCCACCAAGGCAAATTGTTTTAGACATGGATGTAACTGATGACCAAGTTCATGGCAATCAAGAAGGAGCATTTTTCAATCCTTATTATAAAGGAGTATGTTATGCGCCTTTATACATTTTTTGTGGTCATCATTTATTAGTGGCTAAACTTCGTTCTTCTAATGTCGATCCGTGCCGTCGCAGCCTTACCTGAATTACAAAGAATAATTGGATTGATTAGAGAAAAATGGCAGGATACTCAGATCATAATTAGAGGAGATAGTGCTTATTCTCGTGAAGATATTATGAAATGGTGCGAAGATGAGCCAAGAATTGATTATATTTTGGCTATGGGAACAAATAATCAATTACAAATAAGAGCTTCAGATGTTCTTGAGAAAGCCAAGGCTGATTATGAAACAAGACTTGAACCTGTTACTAAACTAATGGAGACATTATTTTCTCCTAATGAAGAATTATCAGAAGCCAAAAAAATAGTTCCAGAATCAACTTGGTATCGTTCTCTTTGTTATAAAACACAAAAATCTTGGAGTCGAACTAGAAGAGTTGTTACCAAGGTTTGTTATGGGAATAAAGGCTCTCAAATGCGCCATGTTGTTACCTCTTTACCTGCATCTTTAATACCACCATCTAAACTTTATACTGATAAATATTGTCCCAGAGGTGAGATGGAAAATCGCATTAAAGAACAACAATTAGATTTGTTTGCTGACCGTACTTCAACCCAGACTATGAGCAGTAATCAACTAAGATTGTGGCTTTCTTCAATGGCTTATGTTTTGATGCAAGCTTTTCGTCAAAACTGTTTATCAAAAACCTCTTTTGCCAAAGCTACAGTTGGAACAATTCGTCTTTCTTTCCTAAAATTGGGAGCAAGAATAACTATTAGTTGTAGAAGAATTTTAATCGCTATTGCTACCGCTTGTCCACACCAAGATATTTTAGGTATTGCTTACTCTAAAATTCAAGCAATTCCTGATTCTGGATGATTTTAATTATCTTGTTTGCTCCTGAAATAGTTTCTTAAATGGCTGTTGCTTAATTGCC
>JASJDB010000071.1 GCA_030065315.1 Xenococcaceae cyanobacterium MO_167.B52
AGAAATTATTGGCGAACCACCTTTATTACTACTAGATGATGTTTTAGCAGAACTGGATCTGAACCGTCAAAATCAACTTTTAGAAACTATCGGCGATCGCTTTCAAACCTTGATTACTACTACTCATATCGGTTCATTTAATCAAGACTGGGTCAAAGACTCACAAATCCTTTCCATAGAGGCAGGAAGTATTATTAATTAAGGGTTAATTTACTCTAATTAGGGGGCGCAAGAGGACTCCCTTTTGACAGACTTTATAGCATTTGACCTGAAATTTACTATGGATGGCTCACAAGAAGACAAAGAAGACACTGTGTAACTAATTGTGAATGACTACTTATTATTATGAAAAGAGTAAGCCTTAATTTTATTTCCACTCTACTTTCAGTAGGATTTGTAACTGCTCAAGTGCAGTTAACTCTACCAGCTAACGCAGCTACAGTAGTCAGCGACTGGGTGGGTTTAGCTGTAAAAGCGGTTAGAAATAGCCCCACAACAGGTGATTTAGTTACAGCCCCCACATCTGCATCTCGCGCTTATGGGCTACTGGGAACCAGTATGTACGATGCTTGGTCAGCCTACGAAACCCTTCCGACTAGTACAGTTGTAGGAGATATCTTACAAAGACCCAGTCCAGAAAACACTCTAAATAACAAGAGGGAAGCAGTCAGCTATGCTGCTTATGGTATCCTCTCAGAGCTATTTCCAAATCAGGTCGATATCTTTAGAGAGCAAATGTTTGACTTAGGCTTTAACCCAGACAATACCTCTACTGACCCAACTACGGCAGCAGGAATTGGCAATGTTATGGCAGAGAGACTGATGGAGTTCCGTCGTTTTGACGGTTCTAATCAATTGGGTAATTATGAAGATACAAGCAACTATAGCTCCCGTAACACTACTTTATCGGGGCATAACCCGATGGTAAACGACATTACTCGTTGGACTGCTGAACATATTCCCATTGACGATCTTGATGCTTCGATTCAAAAACCTCTAACTCCCCAATGGGGTAAAGTAATTCCTTTCGCCCTCTCTGAGAGCAGTCAATTCCGACCTCGCGAACCTACTCCTTTTTTGCTCGATCCTGAAGCAAAAGCTGATTTACAAGCTAGGACAATTATCCGTAGCGATGGGACTGAAGTCAACATTAGCCGAGAGCTAATCGGCAAAGATATCAACTCCGACTTCATCAGTGAATCAGAAGAGATTATCGCTTTCAGTGCCAACCTCACAGACGAGCAAAAAATAATTGCGGAATATTGGGAAGATCCCGCAGGAACACCTTTTCCACCAGGACACTGGCTAGAAATCGGTCAGTTTGTCTCTCAGCGAGACAGCTATACTTTAGACGAAGATGCCCAGCTATTTTTCGCTTTAGGTAATGGGCTGATGGATGCAGGAATTGCCACTTGGGAAGCAAAATACTTTTATGATTACGCCCGTCCCGTCCGTACCATTAGGGAGTTAGGAAGACTTTGCTTGATCGGCACTGAAAAAATTGTCGGCAGTGGTGAGTGTTACATTGATGCCTGGGGTGCAATAGAACAGAAAACCAAAAACCTTCTAGCAACCGACTTTATCACTTATCAAACTCCAGGTAGCGATCCTTCTCCTCCCTTTCCCGAATATACCTCAGGACACAGTGCCTTCAGTACTGCTGGTGCGGAAATCTTGAAACTATTTAGTGGTAGTGACGCTTATGGCTCTTCCATCACTTTTCCTTCAGGTTCTTCTCGGTTTGAACCAGGATTTACCCCTAAAAGTCCGGTGATTCTCTCCTGGGAGACTTTTTCTGAGGCAGCCAATGAAGCAGGAATTTCCAGACTATATGGTGGTATCCATTTTGTCCGTGGGGATATAGAAGGGCGTAAGCTGGGTCGAAAAGTTGCAACAGAAGTATGGCAACGTAGTCAATTCTTCATCAATGGTGGTAAAACAGTTCCCGAACCGAGTTCCTTCGGTGCCTTGCTATTGCTGGGCGGAGGGGTTTTTAGCACCCGGTTTCTAGGAAAAAATCCAAGACATTGACGTTGTCTACACTCAAAACTAGAGTTTTAAAGTAAAAGCCTAAATCTTGTTTTGCTAGACTACAATCATTACAGTTCAGGTGGTTTATGGGAATATGCGAGATCCCAGATTTGAACTGGGGGCTTCCTGCATGTCAAGCAGACACTCTAACCACTGAGTTAATCCCGCCAACGGTCTTTTATAGTATCACAAAAAAATAATTGATTCAATTTTCAGCAACTAAACCAATTGATTATGAGCAACTCTCTCAAGAAGTCAAGAGATACTATTCGTTAGAAATTAGATCCAATTATCGTGAATTTTTATCACAAATTTGCTACAAAAGTTAATATAATCAAGCTGTGCCACTGCTTCAGGAGTAATCAATGCTGCGACTCGAACATGTTAGTAAAATCTATCCCACAGGAGAAGTTCTCAAAGATGTGACTTGGGAAGTTAAATCAGGAGAAAGAGTAGGATTAGTTGGAGTCAATGGCGCAGGAAAATCCACTCAACTGAAAATTATTACAGGAGAAGTAGAAGCAACATCGGGAGACGTAATTCGCCCTAGTAGTCTGAAAATAGCTTACCTTACTCAAGAGTTTGAAGTCGAACCAACTCGCACCGTAAAAGAAGAATTTTGGACAGTTTTTACTGAGGCTAATAATGTTCACCATAAATTACTCCAGGTACAGCAGGATATGGAAACTGCTGATGCTGAAACTTTAGATAAGCTAATTCATAAACTTGATAAATTACAGCGTAAATTTGAAGCTTTAGATGGATATAATTTAGAATCCCAAATTGACAAGATATTACCAGAAGTGGGATTTGTACCTGAAGATGGCGATCGCTTAGTAAGCTCTTTTAGCGGTGGTTGGCAAATGCGGATGAGTTTAGGCAAAATATTGTTGCAAGAACCAGATTTATTACTACTGGACGAGCCGACAAACCACTTAGACTTAGAAACCATTGAATGGCTAGAAAATTATCTCAAAGGGATTAATACTCCCATGGTAATTGTCTCCCATGACCGAGAATTTTTAGACCGTCTCTGCACTAAAATTGTGGAAACAGAACGAGGAGTATCTACTGTTTACCCTGGTAACTATTCCAGCTATTTACAACAAAAAGCCGAGACTAAACTAGCTCAATCTGCAACCTACGAACGCCAACAAAAAGAAATAGCCAAACAACAAGAATTTATTGAACGTTTCCGCGCTAGTGCAACCAGAAGTACTCAAGCAAAAAGTAGAGAAAAACAACTAGGAAAAATTGATTTAGTAGATGCTCCTATTTCTGATGTCAAAAGTTTAAGATTTCAATTTCCCCCTTCTCCTCGCAGTGGTAGGGAAGTAGTAGTTATTGACGATTTGACTCACACTTATAACGATAAAATTCTCTTTTTGGGGGCAGAATTAACTATTGAAAGAGGAGAGCGCATTGCTTTTTTGGGAGCTAATGGGGCAGGAAAATCTACCCTTCTGCGGATGATTATGGGTATGGAACAGCCAGAAGATGGAACAGTTGCTTTAGGTAAACATAATGTCATCCCTGGCTATTTTGAGCAAAATCAAGCAGAAGCTTTAGACCTCGAAAAAACTGTCATGGAAACCATACATGACGAAGTTCCCACCTGGAAAAATGAAGAAGTGCGAACTCTGTTAGGTCGATTTTTGTTTAGTGGAGAAACAGCATTTAAACAAGTCAAAGCTCTTAGTGGAGGAGAAAAAGCTCGATTAGCCTTAGCAAAAATGTTGCTCACCCCTGCTAACTTATTAATCTTAGATGAGCCAACAAACCACTTGGATATTCCTGCTAAGGAAATGCTAGAAGAAGCGTTACAAAACTATGATGGTTCGGTAATTATTGTTTCTCATGACCGCTATTTTATTTCTCAAGTAGCTAATAAAATTGTCGAAATCAAAGAAGGAGAATTAAATGCTTATCAAGGAGATTATCACTACTATCTAGAGAAAATTGAAGAAGCAAAGCAAAAAGAACAACAACGTATAGCAGCAGAGTCGAAGGCAGCTAAACAAGCAGCAAAACGAGCTAAACAAGCAGAAAAGAAAAAACAAAAGAAAGCCAAAGCTACAGCGAAGTAATACCCCATAATAATTTTTTAGATAATGTTTTTGTCAACACGGTGCTTGGATATGCTCCTTGCCCTAAAGGATTCCGAAAGGATATATCCTTTAGGGCACCTCCGGATAACCAGGGGCATCCCCCACCATCATATTGAACTTAAAACAAAGTCAAGAAAATAGGAACCTCAAAAAGAGAACGAAAATGTATAGTGATTGTCAGTATAAATACAACATAATTAGTAATTGGTATGTAGTTATAAATGATTCAGGGAAAAGTTAATCAACGGCTTAAAAAATAATTTCCCCACAAAATAAGTTTCGTCAACTTATGGCTTAAATGCTTTGGATTCAGCTAAAAGATTTTCCCAATCTGACGGAGGATTACCACTCTCAAGCATTTTTTTAAAGACAGCATAGGCATCTGTTTTAGTTCCATAAGCTCTTAAGGTTTTTCTATCATTGACCCAGCCGTAGATGATTATTTTCCTAGAAAGACTGTATCGAAAAAACAATCTATATTGCTGATAAAACTTAGCTCGAAACCATTGGGTATAACTATCTCCCAGAGTATTCCCTTGTCGATATTTAGGAAGGGTAGGATCTGCTGGAATTTCTTTAAGCGATTTGATGATTACAGCATCTCGGATCTTGGTAATATTTTTCGTTTTATAGCCTACAGGATCTTTAGATTTTATCTTTTCTACCTCTGCATCTAGATTCTCTAGTTGTCTTAAAAAAAGAGGATGAGCGTAGATCGCCCATCCGTTGATTGATACTGGATTGTTTGTAGGCAATTTGATTATTCCTCATTAGGCAAAGCAGCATCTAAATCGACATCAAAATTTGTAACTGATGATAAATACATTTCGGCGATATCAGCAGTAATAGGCTGAATATTTTCAGGATGAAGTTGAATATCTCTATCTAAAAAATTCAAAAAACTAGCCATAGCGGGATCTTCTTCAAAGGTTTCAACTTTTGACATTAACACTTGACCATCTCCCATAACCTTGTATTGAATCTTGTCTTTGGCTTCTAGTCCCAGAGCTTTTCTTATTTCCAAGGGAATAGTAGTTTGATAACGTTGTGTCAGTGTTGACTGAGAAGGTGAATCTACAGAAGTCATGATCGTAAAATCGACTATTTACATGTTATATTTATACGGTAATGCAGGTGCATTCAGTAGTCAAGTTTATAGTAATCTTTAGAAATTAGGAGCAAGGAGTTAGAAATAAGCTTATTTTCCTGTTTCCTTGTTCCTTATTCCTTTGTTTAATTTATTTCAGCAGGAACAAACTCATTAGTTTTTTCTACATATTTCCAAGCAATTCCCTCTGGGTCTTTACTTAGGCTCCACATAGCAAAATCAGATTCAGATTTAGTCTTATTTCTACCTACAGTGCTGGAATTGACATCAAGACGTTTGGCTAATTCCGCTTGATTCATTTTTTTGATGGTAGTTTTTTCTGTCTCAACATCCACAGCAACAGCAGCCATTTTACTTTGTTCTTCTTTTGCCAGTTTAGTAAGTTCTTTAAAAGAAGACTTACTAGGTTCTTTGGTAACGGATGCAGAAGTAACTAATTCAGAAGTATCAACAGTTGTTGCTTCTGGCTCGAAGTCCCCGAAAGGTTCGCTATCATCTAAAATACTTCCTAAAGCACTAGCTGTAGGAAAATAATAAACTACCCCTTTGTTTTTGATTAGTTTAGGTGATACACCGTATTCTTCAGATTTACGTTCTAAAAAAGCTTTTGCTGCTTTGTCACTCAGATTAACTTTTAAAGTTAAATCTAGAGGAGTCAGATAGCCTCGGTTTTCTTTGACCAGGTCATTAAAATAAGGATTTACTAGTTCACACCATTGTTGCCACTGATAATTTTGCCAGGTTTTCCAGCTAATTATTAGTACCACTAAAGCTAACAATAGAGGCCACAGCTTATACAACATAACAATTGCAAAGGCTAAGGGAATGATGAGAACCAGAATCCCAGCAGGGCTACGATCTAAGGTTTGTTCATTCATAACATGATTGGAATTTTGAGTTGAAAAATATCAATGCAACTTCAACTTGCATTATTTAATTGCCAATATTAATCTAAATTTTGTTGCATTGCACGCAACTTGATAGAAGATTTATATCAGAATTTCTAAACTGTTATTGCAAGGTTGCCCATACCCAGCTTATGCAACATTGCCTTGCGTCCTTCATAAACTATCGAATTTTCTAACTTTGAGAGGCTAATGGCAGTTTGATATTTGTTTTGTAATGCAACTTTAATTAGCCAATCTGCAATAAAAGGATTTTTCGGTAATAAAGGACCATGGGAATAAGTAGCGATCGCATTATGGAAAAATGCTCCTTCTGTTCCGTCTTCTCCATTGTTGCCATAACCTTGGAGGACTTTGCCTAAAGCTGGGACTTGGTTTAAATAAGTTCTACCCCCATGATTTTCAAAGCCAATGACTATGGGTGTATCTCCCCAAATTGCTCTAAGTTCGCTAGCTAAGGGTTCAGCAGTAATTTCAAAAACTAAATTGCCAATACATCTAGGGGCATCTATTCCTGGGTGTTTGCTGACCAAGTCTAATAGACCTAAACCTTCGATTCTCTGTCCTAAAGCTGGTTCATAGTAGTGTCCCAATAGTTGGGGCGAACCACAAGTAAATACTCCTGGTGTTCCCTCCTCCAACTTGGCTTTGAGGGTATCTGCTTTGGCTCCTTTGAGGTCGCGCATCACAATTTCTTGCTGGCGGTCTTGCGCTCCACCCCCCACAATAATATCGACTTGGGCTATTTTATCTGCTTCTGTAGTGCGGTCTAAGGGAACTACTACTACTTGAATATCTCTCCACTCACAGCGTTTTTGAAGACAAATCACATTACCGCGATCGCCATAAGTACTCATAAGATTAGGATATAACCAACCGATTGACAATTCCATAATTGATAAATGGGTTTTGAAGTAAAAAAGAAAAATAGTTAAACTGTTGAAATAATTATGACTGAACTTTTACATTAGCTATTACTTCGGAGCTTTACAGATGAGTGCAACACCAATATTAACTAAGGAAAACGCCAGTAAAACGGTAAAGAAGCCTTATCCGAATTTTAAGGTTATTGTTCTAAATGACGACTTCAATACTTTTCAGCACGTTGCCAAAACTTTAATGACTTATATTCCTGGAATGACAAGTGATCGGGCTTGGTCATTGACCGAGCAAGTGCATTTTTCAGGACAGGCTATTGTTTGGGTCGGTCCCCAAGAACAAGCAGAACTATATCATCAACAGTTGAAAAGGGCTGGTCTAACTATGGCTCCTTTAGAAACTGCCTAGGCTGGGAATTTCACTTCAACTCTGTTTCAAATTAAACTGATTTTTCTTAGCTCTTTGAGCCATAAAATAAACTAAAATAATAGAGTAAAGTTTTGTAACGTTGACTTTAGAGAGAAAAACCACATTACAGATGGACAAAACACAACCTACTACTACTCCGAATATACCAGACCCCAAATTCGGTTTCAATAAATACGCAGAAAGACTTAATGGTCGCGCAGCTATGATTGGATTTGTTTTAATGGTGGCGATCGAATATGTAACAGGACAAGGTCTTCTATCTTGGTTAGGCTTGCAATAATCAAATAAACAGTGATCTCGCCTAATTTCCAAGACAGTATTCTTGGAACAACTTTGGGTATAGATAAAGGTAAAAACTTATTTCTTTTGCCTTTAACTGTTCCCTTAAGCGTTCAAGGCTAGATCACTCATCTGCTTTTTCCTTCATGCCTCTGACAATACGAGACAACTGATCCTTTTCATCCACACCGACGCGAGTAGGAGAACCACTAATAATCCCTTCATAATTGCGGAAAGAATTTTTGATATTAGGACCATCAGAATTGATCACATATTCCCTAATTCCTGTATCGTGCCAAGAGCCACGCATCTTAAATACGTTAATAGCTCGTGACATTTCCCCTCGAATTTCTACATATTGTAAAAGGATAATAGTATCGGTAATAGTGGAAATATGGGATTCGGTAATAGAGTTAGACCCCATAAATTGATCTGTGGTGTTGGTAAAGAAACCAGTAATTTCTTCCTGTTTGGCATAACCAGTGACCCCAATGACAAACTGACGGAAAGCGTTATTAGTAACACCTCTAGCTAAAGCGGATAAGGAGTCAATAGCAATTCGAGCAGGCTTAAACTGGGCAATCTCAGATTTAATTGTTTGTAAATGATCTTCTAAACCAGCAGACTCAGGATAGCAGCATAATAATTTCAGCAATCCTTTTTGTTCCATTTCTTCAAAGTTAATCCCCCAGGAAGAAGCATTCCGTGATAATTGGGCTCTAGATTCTTCATAAGCAAAGAGGATGGCTCTTTCTCCTCGACGACGACAACCTTCTTCAATAAACTTGCTCACTAATAAGGTTTTTCCTGTACCAGTCGCCCCTGTTGCCAAGATGATGGAATCTTTGAAGAAACCACCACCACACAGTTCGTCTAAAGTATTTACACCTGAAGAAATCCGTACATTGGAAGAACGTTGAGTTAACCGCATTGCTCCTAGAGGGAAGATATTAATCCCATCATTAGTAATAGTAAAAGGATACTCTCCTTTCATATGGGTTGTGCCACGTAGTTTAAGAATTTCGATAGTACGACGACGACGCTCTCCTTCCAGTACATTCCGAACAATTACCACATTATCAGAGACAAATTCTTCGACCCCAAAACGAGCTACTGGTCCATATTCTTCAATTCTTTCTGTGGTCATGATCGATGTAACTTTTAGTTGCTTGAGGCGAGCAACTAAACGAAAGATCTCTCTTCTAACTACTGAAGCTGCATCATATTGTTGAAATACTGCGGTGACAGAGTCAATGGAAACTAACTTAGCTTTGTACTTTTTGATTGCATATTGAATTCTTTCAATCAGAGCAGAAAGATCGAAATTACCTACTATTTCTTGCCCTTCAGGATCGGGAGAAGCATCGAGAATAAATAATTTTCCACTATCGACTAGACTTTGTAAGTTCCAGCCAAAACTGTGAGCATTTTGAATAATATCTTCAGGTGATTCTTCAAAAGTGATAAAAATACCAGGGTAATCAAAGTATTTAATCCCGTGATAAAGAAACTGCACTGCTAATAGAGTTTTTCCTGTACCAGATGTGCCACTCACTAGAGTAGTTCTTCCGATGGGAATACCACCATGAGTAATTTCATCAAATCCTTCTATAGCAGTTCGCATTTTACGAACTCCTTGGGTAGAGGCTTGCTCCAATTTTGATGGATTGGGATTATCTTGATTCATATCCAGTCAAAAAAAAATGAATATCCTAATGAGTTTTGTTATAAATATTTGTTTAATGCCAACAATAGCAGATTCAGCTTCAAAAATTACGACGAAGATTGATTATAGTGGAGCTGGGAATTTATTTCATCTCTTGATCAAATCTCTCGCTGATTTCTTCATAAAGTAAATCTAGTCCGATCAATACTTTTTCTCGATCAGAAAGATCGCCAATAATTTTCCTTACAGGAGGTGGTAGTACTTTCGATAGAGTGGGGGTCGCTAATATTTTATCTTCCTCTGCCAGCTGGGGATTTTTCAAAACATCAATTACCTTTAAGGCATAAACTCCTTGGAAGTCTTTTTCTAGAATATTCTTTAAAATTTTTAAAGCTCTGACTGAGTTTGGTGTATTTCCCGCGACATAGAGCTTAAGAACATAAGTTTTTCTAAATTTATTCATAATTATAATTAATAATTGACGCTATAATTTCAATACAAAGTTAAACATAAAGATAAGAGTCTTAGTATGATCGTTTTGTCATAAAAACCCTTAAGTATTTAAATTTTTGAGACTTATTCGTTGGGAAATAAAGCATCAAAAGCAATATGTTCGATATTTTCTCTAGGAATTGAACGACGATACATTTCGCATAAATGGGCAATAACATCAATCAAGGCTAGTCTGTAATCAAGCAGAATTTCTTCACTTCTTCCTTCTAATTTGAGTTGTTGAGCAAATTCATCCATTAATTCCATGTGTATTTCTAAAATTTGAGATATGGAAATATCAGCAAAAAAAGCTTGATCTACAAAATTGTCAATTAATTGGTTAATTTCTGGAATATCGTTAAAGTAAGCCAGAATAATCTTACGATACTCTTGACTTAAATATTGGAATAATTCTTGCTTTTGAGATTTTTCTAAATTCTGATAAAAATCCCTGGGATTACGTTTGTAATAAACACCTAAGTACCCTAACCTTTCTTTGAGTTTTTCGGCTAATCTTTGTTGTTGCGAAGCTAAAAAATTGTGAGTTTCTTCTCGTTCCTGACTGAGTTTAGTTGGATTTTTACTTAGAGAGCAGCTAGGAGCAAGACTTAAAAACTGGGTAATGGCAAAGTTAATATAAGATGGAATTTGCTCTAATTTTTGAGCATCTAACTGAATCTCCGCACTGTGGTACAGTTCTGAATTTTGCTCAACATCAAAGTCAGAAGATTCTACAATATTACTATTTACATTAGAGGTTTCTGTATTGACTATTACTACTGGCAAAATTAATCCCAATTTTTTCAATCCACTCAAAAGGTCTTGCCATGTCTGTTTATTGATAAAAACTAAGCAGTCAATTTGCTCTTTTTGATTTTCGACAAATTCGATAAAATTGTCCTCGCAATCGATTTCGTTTAAAGCATAGCGATCGCTAGACAAGATACTCCTCAGTGATTGGGTGAAATTTCCCTCAGGAGAGAAGAGACAAATGTGTAAGTTATTCAGTTTTTTCTGGTTATTGCCAGAATCTAGATTGTTTTGATGGTTAAACATTAATGGAAGACTAACTAGAATTGTTCAGCCTCCTGTAGCAGGTTTAGGTTTTAAGGTGGTACTTATAAAAAGTTAACATTTATTGCCCCACAATGAGAATTGTAATTAATTGTAAGTGTCAGGTTAGACTGATATAAGTTTGAGCTAATAATAAAAACATTGCAGCTAGTAAGCTAAGTTTTTAAGCCGGCTAGATCATAACCTGCGTTCTAGAGAGCGCGCGAGATTTAAGTTAGTTATCAATGATTGTAAAGTTACGAGCCTATTTCTACCAGGAACTCAATCAAAGTTCATGTTTAGTTCAGAAATAACTCTAGAAAAATTTATTTGTCCTATCCCTATCTGTTACCAAGATTCTAGCTTTGAAACTTTAATTACCCAAGTCCAGTCTAGTAAAAATGGTATGGTGGCTATTGTCAATCAAGAGCGCTCTCCGTTGGGGATTATTCAAGGTCATCGTTTATTGTCACTTCTCACCACAAAACATCTTGATCAACTCACCCCATCAGGAAAAAAAGAGCCTTCTACACACTTAGTACCTGATAATCAATTACCCCTAAGTTACCGCGAGCTAATAACTCCTACTCCTATCCTATCCTCTCAACTGAGCATCAAAGAGCTATTATCCCATCTGAATCGGCAAGATGCTATGGAGAGTGATGAAACATCCTATCTTGTGGTTAATTTGGCAGGAAAACTATTGGGAGCAATAGATCTTAATCGACTTCTTAAATGTCTATTAACCAAAACCTCTAATCAAAAGGGAACAGTCCCCAAACAAACACTTTCCCTTGAAGAAGATTTGTATAAACTACTAGACAAAATTCCTCTACCAATAGTCTTGAAGAGTAAAGAAGGTAAGACCATATATAGCAATCTATATTGTTATGATTGTCATCATTGTGCCAAAGGAGATATCAGTCTCAATTCTTTTCTTCATGAATTGCTACCTCAACCAGTAATTACTGAATCAGTCAGTAGCCAAAACATAGACAAATCTCAAATAATAAACTACCAAGCAAAGTATTCAGAATTCCCGCAGACCTTATCTCAATCACCATCAGAGCAAACAATACCTACAACTACACTATTATTAGAAAAAAAGCACTGTAAATATCTCAAACTACCACTAGACTTTAATAGGGGTTTTGCGCTGGCTCCTGATTCTCCTTTAAAAGAAAGTTGGTTAGCTGTAGAAATTCAATCAGAGATTAATATTGAGGATGTTGCCCAAAAATATGGTAGCAACTTGTATGATCATGATTTGGTTCAATTAAACTATTTAAAGAATGAATTCTTATCCAATTTAGGTCATGATTTAAAATCCCCTCTCACCGCGATTATTGGCTTGTCACGTCTGCTAAAAGCCGAAAAAATAGGAGAGTTAAATAGGCGTCAAGTTGACTATGTAGATTTAATCTATCGTAGTGGCAAAAAGCTCATGATGATTATTAACGACTTAATAGATATGAGTCGTGTAGCTGCTGCTAAATCCGAAATAAATCTAGAATCTCTGGAAATTAGAGAGATATGTCAGGAAGTTTATCAGCAAGTTTTGGATAAACGGAAATTCAACCAAGAAGTAACCCAGAATAGCTTTTATACTCAACCTCAAGCTTCTTTGGCTCTGGAAATTGCTCCTTCATTAGAAACTATTATTGCTGATGAAATCTGTTTAGGGCAAATACTTAATCAATTATTGAATAATGCTTTAAAACGTACCCAAAATCGAGAACAAATTGGGATCAAAGTAGATGACTGGATCAACCGGGTTGCAATCACGGTTTGGGATCAAGGAGAAGTGATTCCTCCAGCCAAACAAAATTTACTCCTAGCACAGTCTGGTGAATTAATTAACTCCGAACTGGATCAAGATTTAGATCATGATTTAGGTTTGATTTTTGCTCAAAAATTGGCTCAAATTCATGGTGGAGATATTTCATTTATTTCTACCATTAATCAAGGTAATAATTTTACACTAGTATTACCCAAAAACTTTCAGGAAACTCAGAAAAAAAAGCATATTAATGATTCATTAGAATATTCTCAATCTGAAAATAATAATGAGTTCCATAACAATAAAAACTCTAAGAATTTATTAGTTTTGATTGTTGAAACTAGTTTAACCACCATAGAGCATCTCAATAGTAAATTACAAGAATTAGGCTACTACCCTGTATTTGCTCGTAACTTAGAAGAAGTTTTATCTAAAGCTACTAATCTCAAACCAAATAAAATAATAATCAACGGTGAGCTAGTTAAAACCTGGGATCAAGACATAATCGCTCTACTAAATAATCAGCATCAGACTCAAAATATACCAGTATTGGTAATGAGTTCAGCAAAATCTATTTCAGAGCCATTATCTTTGATTGAACCACCAATTTTGCCTCTACCCCTAACAATAGATTCCCTAATGTTAGCTTTCCCCCCAGTAGCCCAAAAAAATCAGCAGTCAAGGCAATCTCATCAAAAATTGACTGTTTTACGCTTATTGCCAAGTTCGGAATTAGCAAAAAATGTCTCAAATCAAGATTTAGCTTTAGATTTTGGTTTTGGTAATCGCAATTTCACTTGTCAACATCGTATTATTGAAGCAGATAGTTTAGAGCAAGCACATATTCTGGCTAGAATCTGGAAAATTGATGCTGTGATCTTAGACGGAAGGAATTTGCTCAACCCTTTGGATTATTTAATGTCTTTTAAAGATTCTGAGGTATTATTAAAGCTGCCTCTAATTACTCTAGATGCAAAAACCACTGAAGCAGCAAATCAAATCAGTGGTCTTTCCGTATTTCCTTATCTTTTACCATCAAATGAAAGAAGTGTAGCTGGATTACTCCAAGTAATTCAAATCGCCACAGGATTAAATATAGATAGTTAATTTTTAAACGCTTCAGAAAGATATTCGGCAGTAGTTTCCACAAGTGCGATCGCATTTTCATAGACCATTCTAGTAGGACCAATTACCCCCACGCTACCGACAGGGACATCATCTTGATAGTAGTTAGCAGAGATTAAAGTACAAATTTGCATCGGTTCAAGAGGATTTTCTGAGCCAATTTTAACTGTTACCTTGTTTTTAGTTTTGGAATTAAAATTTTGACTTAATTGTTGTCCTAACTCCAAAGTTGCAGCTTCAGGAAAGGAAAAAACGATTGGAGCAAGTTGTTCTTGTTCTTCTTCCAATAGATACAGTAGAGTTTGTACCTGTTGTATCTGAGAAAATTCTGGCTGATGTAAAACTTCTGCAATCCCATGAATTACCATTGGCGTATAGCTCTTGGGTTTAAAGCCATGACTTAACTCCTGACATAGAGTCGTCAAAAAATCCGTATATTGAGTAAATTCTTGGTCAATTTCTCCCCAATTCAAAGCTGCAATTTCTGAGAGTGTGAGTCCTTTAAGCTGTTGATTAAGGAAATTAGAGAGTAGTTGTAATTCTCCTCTGATCGTTTCTTCATTCATTTCTTGGGTTTCTAAGAGTGCCGAATCAATCAAGATTGACTCGGTATGATAAGAGTCCGTCACGATAACAGACATGATCTGCCCAGAGGATACTAAAACTAACTGGATATGACGGAGACTATCTGTCGGATTTTGAGGCACGGTAATTAGAGCAATATAACCACTTAAAGCTGCAAGTATTTTGGTGGCTCTTTGTAATAAAGCTTCTAAACTAGCTTTTTTCCATTCCAATTGTTGGTGAAGAGAAGCAATTAGATTTTTGCCAATATTTTCATCAGGTATCAGCAAGCGATCAACGTAGATACGATAGCCAAAGTCAGAAGGAACTCTACCCGCAGAAGTGTACGGTTGATAAAGTAAGCCTGCTGTTTCTAAACGACCCATCACATTACGCACTGTAGCGGAACTGATCTTCAAATTAAACTGATCTGCGATCGCTTTTGAGCCGACGGGTTCAGCCGTAGCAATATAACGTTCAATAGTTGCCTTTAAAATATTTTGGTATCTTTCGTTTAACTTGGGTTGCTGGGACATTGAAAATATTAACTTTTGTAAAAAAAATAGTCTTAAATTTTTCGTTTAGTATAGCCCTTATGACTCATGGAAAAAAGTATCAAAATCGTCATTAAGGGCAATATTATTACCTGCCTAAAGTTGCCTCACTATGACTGAAATTTAGATTCAGAGAAAGAGAGGTAGGGAGCAGGAATTATACAAGATTGCCTTACGCAATCAAAACAACTAATCTCCCCAAATTCCTAGATTCCTCTATCTCTAAATCCAAATTATTTGGTGTTTAGTTAATCAGTAACGAGAAATACTAGGATCGATTCTGATAGCATAAGCATCTATCCCACCAGCAACGTTTTTAACATTGGTAAACCCTTGATTGGTTAGCCATTGACACATTTGGGCAGATCGAACTCCATGATGACACATAACTATGGTTTCTACCTCCGAATCAAAACGGATATTAATTTTTTCTGCCCATTCTTGAAATTGACTGAAAGATAGTATTTCAAATCCTTCAATAAAAGCAATTTCTACTTCTTCTGGCTCTCTTACATCAATAAATTGCAGCGTGTTGTTATTCTTGAGCATTTGGGC
Source organism: Xenococcaceae cyanobacterium MO_167.B52 (assembly GCA_030065315.1). Lineage (GTDB taxonomy): Bacteria > Cyanobacteriota > Cyanobacteriia > Cyanobacteriales > Xenococcaceae > JASJCP01. The sequence goes on from JASJDB010000071.1 coordinate 15,529, forward strand.
TAATTCTTCAACGCTAATTTCTGAGATACCCTGACTATAAAACATAATCCTCTGAGATAATAAACAATAATTAAAGTTGTTAGGTATTAAATCAATTGTAAAAATGTTTTAAAATTAAATTCTGATCCAATCAATACCACTTTAGAATTAGCAAGCAACAAAATAACTAGTTCTCAACTGCTTCAATCAGTTTGTTAGGACTTGTGGCGATCGCTCAATACTATTACAGTAATGCTGGACACTATTACTAGAAGCTTACAAGAATTATTAAGTAAATCAATTATTGCCCTCCCAGGAATTATTACAGCAATAATAATTATTTTTCTAACCAGATATTTAGTTCAATTTTTTGAGGGATTAGCCAAAAAAACAGGAGAACGCATTCTCCATAGTACTTCCCTACAACTATTACTTAGAAAAACTGTTCAAATAGGAACATGGTCAATAGGAATACTTTTTGCCTGTGTTTCGGCTTTTCCTAGCTTTGAGTTAGGGGATATTGTGGCTACTTTAGGGATTAGTTCTATAGCAATTGGTTTTGCTTTTCAAGATATTTTTAAAAACTTTCTTGCAGGAATTATCTTATTAGTAGAAGAACCATTTAGCATTGGGGATGAAATTGTTGTAGGCGACTATCAAGGAAAAGTTGAAAACATTAGCATTAGAACCACTCAGATTTGTACTTATAAAGGAGAAAAAGTTTTAATTCCTAACTCTTCGGTATTTACTAACTCTGTCAAGGTTTTAACAGCTTATGATTATCGTCGGACTGATTTATCTGTAGGAGTGGATTACAACACATCATTAAGTCAAGCTAAAAATATCTTGGCAGAAACCATTGCGATGGTACAAGGAGTTATTTATGAGCCAAAACCTAAAGTTGAATTAGTCAGCTTTGGTGATAGTTCCATTGATTTTGTGATTCGATATTGGACATTACCAGAACAAAAGGAAGTTAATGATATTCAAAGTCAAGCAATCATAGCTATTAAAAAAGCTTGCGATGAAGCTGGAATTAATATTCCTTATCCGATTCGTACTCTTTACTATTACGATCAAGAGAAATATCAAGACCATATAAAAAATAATTCTTCATCTGTGCCAGAAATATAGCAATATTTTGACTAAGCAATCATTTGCTTCTAGCAATTTAGGAGAAAGTTGATTCTACTTCCATAACCAAGGATAATTTTATTTTCGATTAAATTAGGGGAACTCTTAACTTGAAAAAAGTAGCAGCCATTATTCATGCCCACAAATTAGATGATGTCAAATTAGCTTTGATTAGTAATGGTGTGATTGGAATGACAGTTTCAGATATCAAGAGTTTTGGTACCTCTAGAAAAGAAGTAACTCGCTATCGTGGAACTGAGTATAAAGTAGATTTTATTTCTAAGCTCAAGATTGAAGTAGTAGTTGAAGATAGTTTAACCGACTACGTAGTTCAAGAAATATCTTTATCAGCAAGAACTGGAACAATTGGTGATGGGAAGATTTTTGTTTTTCCTGTAGATCAAATAATTAGAATTAGAACCAAAGAAACAGGAATTGATGCCATCTAAATACAATATAATCTTCTTTTAATCTAATACACAATAAAATTTAAATGTAAATTAAAACAATCTTAACTTGGCTTGTGTAACCTGGCTCTAGTTAGTTAGGAAATTCCGATAGTGTTCATATTAAAGATAGTTTTAGCTGCGGGAATTCTTCTAGTAGTAGGAGATTTTCTTTCAACTTTTTTGTATCATGTACCCGAACACGTATTCGGAAAATTTCATAGTATTGTGCATCATGGTAAAAACCGAAGTTTTCTTCATTATGCCGTTTTAACCAGGAATCCCGTGGTTATTTTAGATGGATTTTTAGGAGCTCTACCCTATTTTATTTTTGTGCCTTGGTTATGGAAGATTTCAGCAATTGGAACAATCTTAGGTTTGATACTAGGAGAATTTCATGTCGTTTGGCGACATGTTTCTTTAATTAAGTGGCAAACTCCCAAAGCTATTAGTTTTTTTTGTGGGTGCTTCTTTATTACTACCCCTGAAAGACATTGGTTACACCATGAGAATAGTAGTGTAGCTTATGGGGATATTTTTACTTTTTATGATCGCCCTGCTCAACAATGGATGAAGTTTTTAATGGGAATCAAAAAAAAGCATTGCAAAAACATCAAAGCTTAACCTAAACTTCACTTTTTGTTTACTTTTGTTACCTAATCTGAAATTAAAGAAGTTCGCTTACTAGGGAAAAACCAAACCATGCTGTTAACCGATCAGCCAATCTGGAATATTCATCAAAGAAATAAGGAAGGTTTATTCCTAGAATCCTATGAAAAAGGTGAAGAGATCCTGCTCTGTGATGGAGAAGTTTGGCAAGTATATCGGGGGGTAATGCAATTAAGTAAGATTAATTCCAAGGGCGAAGAAACTGTTGTGGGATGGATTACTCCTGATCGTATTTTTGGTAACTTATTCAATCATCAGGTTTCCTATCGTTTAGTAGCTCTAGCTGATATTTATGCTAGAAGATTTAAAATTCAAGAAATACAACAATCCCCCAATATTATTCGTGCCTTAATCTCAGAATTTAGCTATCATTCGATTCAAAGCCAAAAGTTATTAGCAATTAAAGCTTTGAGGAGAGTGGATGAACGCTTGTGGCATTTACTATTAATGTTGAGCCAAGAAATAGGGCATGCTACAGACAATGGCATTAGGCTAAATATCCGTTTTACCCATCAGAATTTGGCTAAAGTAATTTGTACTACTAGAGTTACTATTACCAGGGTTCTGGGAGATTTTCAAAATCGTGGTTGGCTCGAATTTGATGAGTTTCGTCATATAGTTATTAAAACTTCAAATGATATAAAGCGTAAACACATCTAGAAGTCTTTTACCCATTTAGTTTCAAAAATATTTATCAAAAAACACCAAACAGTGTTATGATATTTACTTGTGAAAACGGGGCGTAGCGCAGCTTGGTAGCGTACCACTTTGGGGTAGTGGGGGTCGTGGGTTCAAATCCCGCCGCTCCGATAAAATTCAAACCTTCTCTCTGAGAGGGTTTTGTTGTTTTTATACAAAATCTTTACCTCGATCTAATTCTCAATAGATAACGTATTTTGGGCATTTTTTAGGGTCTTTAA
>JASJDB010000072.1 GCA_030065315.1 Xenococcaceae cyanobacterium MO_167.B52
AGAATAATAAGCTAATTTGCCGTCATTACGATATTTAAGTAATTTCAAATCTCGCATTTTTCGCAAATGATGGGAAGCAGTAGCGATCTTGATATTTAACATGGCTGCAATATCGCAAACACAAAGCTCATCGCCGTTTCTGAGAGCATAAAGTATTTTAACCCGCGATCGATCTGCTAAAGCACCAAAAATAACTGTCATTTCCTCTACAGTATCTTCTGAAGGAAAAGTTTCGCGAATTTGATTAACTAATTCGGTGTTAAAACATCTTACCTGACAAATATCGTCTGCTTTGGTTTTATTCACGGGTGTTTAAGGCTAAAGGTTAAGTCTATTTAGTTAAATGGTACAAGATACACCTTACTTGCAAGCTCGCTATCATTATCTCAAAGATGATTGAATTGATTGCATTTGCGATCGCTTTTAATTTACAGAGAGGACGTTACAAATTTATTGGAGCAAATAGGAGATACTTAACAAAGAACTTCTGATCAGAATACGTAATTTCTTTGCCCATGAGCGAAATAAAGTCATCTAATCTACTTCGTACTCCTTTATTTTCTTTGGAGCAAGAGCAAAAAGCTCGCTTTGTTCCTTTTTCTGGCTGGGAAATGCCAGTACAATTTACAGGACTCAAACAAGAACATCAAGCAGTACGCTCCAAAGTAGGAATGTTTGATATTTCCCATATGGGTAAATTTACTATAGTGGGAAAAGATGTAGTTGCTCAATTACAAACTTTAGTACCTTCTGATTTATCAAGACTTCAACCGCAGCAAGCTCAATATACTGTGTTGCTAAATCCCCAAGGAGGAATTATTGACGATATTATTTTTTATCGCCAGGAAGATACTAGTACAGGAGAAGAACAAGGGATCTTAATTGTTAATGCGGGAACCACAGATAAGGATCGCAATTGGCTATTAGAACATATTGATACTGATTCTATTAAACTACAAGATATATCTGGCGATCGCGTTTTAATTGCCCTTCAAGGAAAAGAAGCTATAACAATCCTCCAATCCCTAGTAAAAGAAGATATTACAAATATTCCGCGTTTTGGACATCAACAAGTTACCATAACCGGAAATTCCGCTTTTATTGCTCGCACTGGTTACACAGGAGAAGATGGCTTTGAAATAATGCTAACTCCCGAAATAGGTCAGGAATTATGGCGATCTTTATTAGCTGTGGGAGTGACTCCCTGTGGCTTGGGTGCAAGAGATACTCTGCGTTTAGAAGCTGCCATGTGTCTTTATGGACAAGATATTGATGAGACTACTACACCCCTAGAAGCTGGTTTAGGCTGGCTGGTTCATCTCAATTCTAAGGGAGATTTTATCGGTCGTTCTGTATTAGAAGCCCAAAAAACATCAGGAGTTTCCCGCCGTCTGGTGGGATTACAAATGCAAGGAAGACATATTGCCCGTCATGACTATCCTGTAATTGCGGAAGGGAAAACTATTGGTAAAATTACCAGTGGTACCCTGGCTCCGACTTTGGGAAAAGCGATCGCTCTTGCTTATGTGCCAAAATCATTAAGTAAAGTTGGACAAGAATTAGCAGTAGCAATTCGCGGGAAAAACTATCCTGCAACAGTAGTGAAAAAACCTTTTTATCGTAGTCCTAATCTTTAGTTATAGTTTGCTCAAAAGTCATAAGTAATATTTGATAAATTTGAGACTATATCTATACCACTTGGGAGTATATTTGATACTAAATCCGCTTAAACCTTTCTGAATTCTGAATTCTGCACGCGCAGCGACTACCGAAGGTCGTTCTGAATTCTCGCAAATTTAAAGTGTTGTATCTAAACAGGATTTAGTATTAGATACTCTATTTCTCTAGCTACTTTTGAGAATTGGTATTAATTATGAATAAAAAACTTTTTGTCGTTTTTGAAGGAATAGATGGCTCTGGTACATCTACTCAATCAGAACTATTAAAGGAATATTTTGTTGCTCAAGGAGAAAAAGCGATTATTAGTCCCGAACCTTCTAGTGGGATTATTGGCAATTTAATTAGACAAGCTTTAAAAAAAAGAATTCTATTTACGGAAAATACTGACTTATTTGATGAACAAATGGCGTATCTTTTTGCAAGCGATCGCCATGATCATTTATACAATGACACAGATGGAGTTTTTAAACTTATAAAAGATGGCTTTCATGTAATTAGTACTCGATATTATTTTTCTTCCCTTGCTTATAATTCTCATACTCAGAAACAGTTTGACTTTGTTAGTAAACTAAATCATAAATTTCCCAATCCAGATTTAGTAATTTATCTCGATCTTCCTGTAGAAATATCTTTAGCTAGAATTCAGGGGCGATCGCTTAAAGAAGTTTATGAAACCAAACATAAATTAACTAAAGTTCGAGAAAATTATCAAACAATATTTAGCCAATATCCTGATCAATTATTAATTTTAGATGCCACAGCAAGTAAGGAAACTATTCACAAAAAAATTAGTGAATTTATTCAAAACTTTAATGGGATATAGCGGTTTTCATCTTAATCAAATACAACTAATACCCTGGTTTGTATTAATTTTAGTATCTTTGAAGTATTTTAATAAATCTATGGGAGATAATTTTGAATTTATTACTTGGGTTTGACATTAATAAATTCTGTATCTCCAATTAAACTACCTTGATACATTAACCCTTGATGAGAGTTGGTAGTCAACTCAACTTTAAGTTCATTGCGTCCTTGAGGTAAATCCCCTAAATAATACCATTTACCATAAATACGGGTAATTTTTTTGCCATTAATATATAAATGAGCGTGTCCTTTATTAGGTTCATTTTCTTGAGAAGCCATTTCAGGTGCAAATTCAAAATTATCTAACTTAATTTCTAAATTCCAGCCTTTCATACTATCTTCATGAACAACCAAGTCTATACTAGGCACAGGTTGGTTATTGGAAATAATAACAGCTTTATGCTCATGGTGAGAGTGAGAATGGTCTCCTTTAATCTGGGCTTGAGCATTTACAGAAGTACTAGCAAGACTAATTAGTAAAGAAATTAGCAACGTTCTTTTCATTGTTAATTAGTAATGAATAGGTATTAAAGCCAGAGGATTATCTCTCAATTAGAAATATGAAGCAAAAGACAGCTCGTCATAGTTTCACTTCTTGCACCTAGTAGTCTGCCAAGTTTGAAATGATAGGTTGAGGCAAGATAGGGGAGTTGGGGAGGATTTTCACCGAAACTTATTCGTCAAAACAGAGTTGGTAGAGTACTAGAAACTTGTCTAACAAACAGTTTATCTAATTTAATAATTAGAGACTGTTCTGATTGTTTTCAGTAACGTTTGATTTAATATTTTCTATAGATTTATGTTTAGTATTATTTAACTGAAGTTATCCCGATCTTTGAATAGACTAGTAGAGTAGGTAAAACGTTATCTACTCTATCAATTAATTAATTTGCTTGTTTTGGAGTAAGAATATGAATCGATCAAACCAACGAGTTTTACTTTCTCCCCATAGCTTTGCTCTAATTGCTTCGACTGTGGTTACTAGTTTGTTAGGAATTGAAGTGGTCAAGGCACAGCCTCAACCATCATGCTTTATGATTAATCCTTCTGGGGAAGTGTTGGATTTAACCACTATCTGTAACCAAAAACCTCAGCGTCAATTGAACAATATTGCAGAGGCTAATAATTCTCTCAACAGTGCTTTTATTGACAATGGTACAGCCATTCCCAATCCTCCAGTACCAAGGGTGTATTTTGTTGGTAACGGCAACACCCCTTTTACTCTAGGGACTTCTAGTACCACCTACTATTCTAGCGATCGCCCTGCTTATGTGAGAAGATACCAAGAAACTGCAAGATTTAGCAATCGAGATGATGCTAGAAATTCTTTACTAGTTATAGGGGTAGATCCTACTAGGGCTAATGTTTCTAATAGAAATCCATTTATTATTTATCGATATCAAAAATAGGGACTGGGGGAAGTAGGTTCTTGGTTGATTCTATTCTCCCTTTCTAAAACTGAACCATCAGGTTTTTCTAAGATGAATCCTGCATCTTGAATCATTTGCATATCAGCGATCGCAGCTTGTCCTGGAGTGGTGAGATAATCCCCGATAAATATGGAATTGGCGGGATAAAGACCCAAGGGTTGTAGCGATCGCAAATGTACTTCCCTACCCCCTGCAATCCGAATTTCTTGGGAGGGTAAAATAAAGCGGAATAAGCAAAGAACCCTTAGACAATGACGAGGGTTTAGATTGGGATGGGGTCTATCTCCCAAAGGCGTACCTCCAATGGGAATCAGGAAGTTAATAGGGACGCTAGTAACATTCAAATCTCTTAAGGAATATGCCAAATCGATAATATCGTCTTCTGATTCTCCCATCCCGATGATGCCACCAGAACAAGTGGTAATTCCTGCTGCTTGAACGTTTTTAAGGGTTTTTACGCGATCGTCAAAAGTATGGGTGGTGCAGATATTCCCATGGTGATTTTCTGAAGTGTTGAGATTATGATTAACTCGATCTACTCCTGCTGCTGCCAGCCGTTGAGTTTGTTCTGGATCTAAGAGTCCCAAGCAAGCACAAATTTTTAGCTCATGTTTAGCTTTTACGGTTTTTACGGCATCAACAACTCGCTCAAAAACTAGAGGAGAAGGCGATCGCCCTGAGATGACAAAACAAAATGTTCCTGCTTGTAATTCTGCTGCCCGATCTGCTGCTGCGATAATTTTCTCTTGTGCCATCAAGGGATATTTCTCAATTTCTGCGCTAGAGATTTTAGACTGAGAACAATAGTGACAGTCTTCAGGACATAAACCACTTTGAGCGTTAAGTAAAAAATGGAGTCGGACTCGATTTTGCCAATAGTGATAACGGACTTTATAGGCTGCTGCCAATTGCGCCAAAAGTTCTGTATCATCCGCTTCTAATATGGCTTTGGCAGTGCTGCGAGAAATTAATTCTCCTGCAAGAGAATTCTGTGCTAATAAATTCCAGTCCAATAATTGGGTCATAAAATTTTTATAACTGACTGACAGTCTAATCCAACAAGATTGTATTGTACTTGCTGCTTGAACTCTAGTTTTTTATTACTGTTTATTAATCATCTCTTCAATTTGCGATCGCATGATCCTCAGATATTATCTTAACCAAATAGAGCGGTTCTCACAGTTATGCGGTAGACCCAATGAACGATTAACAATCAACAATCAACAATCAACAATCAACAAAAAGTTTAAAGTTAGCCTACTTCACAAGTACGAGAACTGCTATAAACTTATTTATAGGTAATCTAGTTTTTTGTGTCGACTGGTGATCAATACATTAAGAACAACTTTTTTTATTTCTCTAATACTTTTTTTAGGTTTATATTTTCTTAGAGGCTTAGGTTTTTTCTCTTTTCTTCCTGGAGGAATTCTTTTATTACTATTATTTATCGCTGTGAGTTCTGGTTTAGCTTGGGGAATCAAAAAAACTTTTAGATATTAAATTATTCAACATTATAAATGCCAAATATTATTGTAATTGGTGGAGGAGCAGCAGGATTTTTTGGGGCAATTTCTTGTGCTAAAGCTAATAGTAATGTCCAGGTTGATATCTTAGAAGCAGGAACTAAGCCCTTAGCTAAAGTAAGAATTTCTGGTGGTGGAAGATGTAATGTTACTCATCAATGTTTTAATCCGGCTCAACTGGTGCAAAATTATCCTAGAGGGGGAAAAGCTTTACGAGGTGCTTTTACTCGATTTCAACCGCAAGATACGGTGAAGTGGTATGAATCTCGTGGTGTTAAGCTAAAAACCGAAGTAGATGGGAGAATGTTTCCGATTACTGATAATTCTGCCACAATCATTAATTGTTTAACTAAAGAGGCAGACAAATTAGGTATTGTTTTACATACCAGAACTCCAGTAAAGTCTCTAGAAAAGAAAGAGCAAAAGTTTCAAATAAGCCTGAAAAATGGTAGTAAGCTATTAGCAGATAAAGTTTTAATTGCTACAGGAAGCAATCCTCTAGGTTATAGTTGGGCAAAACATTTCGGACACACTATAGAATCACCAGTGCCTTCTTTATTCACCTTTAATATTAAAGACTTGAGATTACAAGGTTTAGCGGGAGTTAGTGTAGATAATGCCAACTTAAAATTATTAGGAACTGGGAAACAGAAGCTACAACAACAGGGAGCATTGTTAATTACCCATTGGGGGATTAGTGGTCCTGTAACTCTTAAATTATCAGCTTGGGCAGCAAGATATTTATATGATAAAAAATATAATAATATTTTAGAAATTAATTGGCTGCCTCAGTACAATCAAGAAACTCTTAAACAAGAATTGCTTCAAATAAAAGCTACCAGTCCCAAGAAAAAAATTCTTAGTTACTGTCCCTTATCCCTTCCCAGAAGACTATGGCAAAGTTTAGTTAAATATCTGGAAATCAAGCCCGATAAGATTTGGGCTGATTTAAGTAAAAAAGAATTGAATCAATTAGTTATCGAAATCATCCAAGGACAATACCAAATTACAGGAAAAGGCGTGTTTAAAGAAGAATTTGTTACTTGTGGTGGAGTCAACCTCAAAGAGATTAATTTTAAGACCATGGAAAGTAAAATCTCTCCAGGGCTTTACTTTGCAGGAGAAGTCTTAGATATTGACGGAGTAACAGGTGGATTTAATTTTCAAAGTGCTTGGACTACTAGTTGGTTAGCAGGAAATGCTATGGGAGTTGTTATCTAACTAACAGAAATGCGCTATCCTTTAATATATTTATTTATATATTCCTATAGATAAGTAAACTTATATTCCCTCATTATTTATGATATCCACACTGGTGATTGGCAAAAATTTAAAAAATGGTAAGTATATTCTTGACCAAGAATTAGGTGAAGGGGGTTTTGCATGCACTTACCGAGCAACAAATACTATATTAAATCAGCCAGTCGTCATTAAGACACTAAAGCCAGACCTATCCCAAGATAATGACTTATCCGATATTAGGGAAGAATTTTTAAATGAATCTCAGAGACTTATTCGGTGCTATCATCCCAATATAGTCCGATTTTATGAATTTTTTAGCGAAGATCAAGTTCCTTACATAGTTATGGATTATATTCCTGGAAAAACTCTTGATCAGATAGTATCATCAGAAAATCCCTTATCAGAAACTACGGCTATCAATTATATTCTACAAGTAGCAGAAGCTTTAAAAGTAGTCCACAATAATAACTTATTGCACCGAGATATTAAGCCACAAAATTTGATCCTCCATCAGGATAATCAACAAGTAATACTGATTGATTTTGGTATTGCTAGAGAGCTTTCTTGGAGTTTAGTTGAAACTCAGACTAATGTAGTGTCAGATGGTTATGCACCTATAGAGCAATATCTTCCCCTAGCGAGCAGAACTCCTGCAACAGATATTTATGGTTTAGCAGCAACCCTATATACTTTAGTAACTGGTCAAATTCCTGTTACGGCAACCTTACGACATCGTATGCCTCTTGAAAATCCCCAACAAATTAAACCTCAGTTAAGTAATGAAATATCCCAAGCAATCATGGCAGGAATGGGATTAGAAATAGAAGAACGTCCCACTAGCGTAGATGAGTGGCTAGATTTATTACCTGAAAGGAAAAGCGACAAAAGTAACAACATCAGGACGGCAGTTCGGTTCAGCAAAACTAGCAAAAAATTGTTTGATTTTGCTGCAATTTACCAGTGGAAGGCATTTCATCCCAGCAAAAAATTCTGGGTAAGATTGACACTATTTATCGCTCTGGTGTTGGGCTTAGACTATCTTTGGCTCCGCTTTCGTCCTGTTGCTCAAAATCAAGAAATCCCGATTAACTATACAAAAGAATCTCAGCCAATAACTCCAGAAACAGATCAAGGATCCGGAGCTGCTAGAATACCTGATATTTTTCTATCTCCTCATCAATTACAAAGCATGACTAGACCTAACCTTACAACGGTTGAAGAATCTAAACCAAAAACTCCAGTAAAGGATAAGGTACCTGATTCTACTAGAATACCTGATGTTTTTCTATCTTCTCGTGAATTAAACCAAAACATTGAACAGCAAGAAACTAGCTCTAGCCTTGTGATACCAATAGATAATGAGGGAGAAACTCCACAAAGAAATACTATGATGACCGTAATGACTATTAAACTGACATACCTGTTCATATGGGGAGTAGTAGGAATTTTCAAAAAAAATCTTATTAACCTACCTTGATCACAAATGGAGCTTAAATGCTGGACATAGCAAGACTTTTGATAGGGATTTGTACTAAAATTCAATAAATCTAATTTTTCACTATGGCATTACTAGTTGGTAGAGGTAAATATCTTCTCCAAGAAGAAATAGGGCGTGGTTTCTCTGGCATTACCTATAAAGCCATTAATCAAACCACTGACCAAATAGTTGTCATCAAAACATTCCAGTCCAATTCATCTGAAGTCAATGAGGCGTCGGATATTAGGAAAAAATTTTTACATGAAGCTCACAGACTCTTAGAATGCTCCCATCCTAATATTATCCCTTACCGTGAGTTTTTCAGTGACAATGGAATGCCCTATCTGGTTATGGATTATGTTCCTGGAAAAACTCTGGATAAGATAGTTTTACCAGATAACCCCTTATCAGAGACTACTGCTATTGCTTACATTCGACAGGTAGGAGAAGCCCTAAAAGTAGTTCATAATAATGGGCTGCTGCATCGAGATGTTAAGCCACAAAATTTGATTCTGCGTCAGGATAACCAAAAAATAATCCTGATTGATTTTGGTCTTTCTAGGAACGTCTCCTTGGGGTCCGTTCAAACCCACACCAATTTTGTCTCCGATGGCTATGCACCTATAGAACAATATCTGCTTAAAACTAAACGCACTCCAGCTACGGATATCTATGGTTTAGCAGCCACGCTCTATACTCTGGTAACAGCTCAAATTCCTGTGGCAGCAACTTTACGACATCGGCTACCTTTAGAGAGTCCCCAAAAAATTCGACCTGAGTTGAGTGAGCATCTATGCTTGGCAATTATGAAAGGGATGGAACTAGAATTGGAGGAACGCCCCACAAGTGTAGATCAATGGTTAAATTTATTACCTGAAACTGTGAAATATACTACTGCTCGACCCCAGGCGATGAATCCAGAACCAACTACACAAGATGCCCTTATAACTTCTAAAAAGTCTAACTCTCTTGCTTTGAATTTTGAGGAATCTGAGATAATTGATTCAACTCCTTCGGTCATTGAATCTGGTAATCAGAAGCAATGGTGGAAGATATTAATTGTCGGGCTGGTGATTTTTTTGGTCTTGGATTATGCTCGATTAAAATTGCAACCTAATGAAAAAGATTCTCCAACAGAGAAAAATCTAAATTCAGCAGTTCCATATATGAGCTATCAAAAAAATTAAACACGTAAACAACCACTCCCTTGCTACGCAGAGGAAGGGGCTTTAGAAATCAGTCTAGAGCTAAGTGTTTACTAGAGCGTGAGTCGGAATATGGCACAGACGATTTAACTTCAGGACGCAAATCAGCTAGGTCTGGTTCATGTTTTTCTCCTGTGATGACAGCACAATATTGGTGTATAGAACAATTAGCTAAATTTGCTCCTGTCACCAAGAGGTATGGGTGGCAAAAAGATGGTAATGGTACAAGTCAAATCAGGAAATATCTGGGACTATATAAAGATCAAGAAAACAAGAAAAACCCTCTACCAGAAACCCATGCTGTAGATGGAGTAGCACTTTCTGCTAGTAAGTTTGTCAAGTTTACCCCATTCTCCACCAAGAATAGTCATGGGCATGAGTGGCAAGGAGAGGTAACTATTACCGAATCAGTATTTAGAGTGATTACTCGACCTGCATATTTTCGTCGTGCTTTACACTTTGACAACCCAAGTAAGGGAGGAAATAGAAAGCGTAAAGGCAGAACTGTTACACCATTTGGGTATCGTGCTGGTGATTATGTAGAAGCAGAAAAGGCAGGAATTACTTATCGTGGTTGGATTGGTGGGTTTACCAATACTGAAAAGTCTAAAAAGCTGAGTGTATATGACTTGAACTGGAGGCGTATCGGTCAGTTTTCACTTTCAAAAGTTAAGTTATTGCGGAGGTCAAATAAGTTGTGTATTGCCTAACGGCACGCTCTACCGAGGGGCTGTCGCCTGTGCTTTGCCAGGCGTTTATAAGCCCCGTTCCCTACCCTACTTCGTTGAGGGTAGGGACTCACGCGAAGATGTTGAAAGATTAAGATAAAAGTACTTTTGTATTCATGATTCAAGGAAAAATAATCTTTTATCCCAGATCACTGGTTTGTTTAACGTAGTAGTTATTCTGGGAAATTCTGGATGATTTTGATTGATTAAAATATTTGAATCTTCAACAGCAATTGCGCTAGGAACGATCAAAATACAAGAACGTCTTGACTTAAACCAGTCACTACCAAATTTTTTACTGATTCTAAAGGTTTTCCAATTAGGCAAACTATTGGAGGTTACATATTCGTAACTCGTACCGATAGGAATAGTAATTTTGATCCATTGCTGATTGGTAGGAATTTCACCAAGATTGGAATGGACTAATTTTTCTAGCATTGCCAGAGAATAATTAGAAGCACAATAGATCAAAGCCTGATCCTTTTTGTTCCATCTACCAGGATATAATTTAGCCCCAGTACTATCAAAAATTTTATGCTTGTTATTGGCAACGCCGATTCTATAGGCTTCTAAATTACGTTCCAAGATTGACGGATAAGTCAACAACCGACTCCGTATTTCAATCTTCCCAATATCTGTTCCACTTCTCTAGCTCCAAGTTCCGTTAAACTTGCTTCAAAAGGGGTCTGACCACCAAGCATAGGGTGAGATTTTTCCATAAACCTTCTGGCTTGATTTATGTTCCCGTCCCACACCTCTACAGCAAAGCCAAAGGTTCGGGCAATTCGCTCGACTTTTTGACTTTCATCAAAGCCTAGAGATAAATTCTGCTTTTCTTTTCTCACAAGGGTGCTGCGAGGAACTATTTGATAGCGTCGGCTTTTTTGCTTTGGAAAAAGCAGTTCTATTAATTCATTTAAAGCCTCAACTGGCAACCCTTTGTTAACAGCTTGGATCAGATCGCGATCGCTCTCTATATTAACTTTTAAAGTTCTTCGACCGCCTAACATTTCGGCAGTAGTTATAGCAGTAGTCAGCATAAATTCTTTAATAATGCTCAGTTGGAACACTTTGATTGTATCACTTGGTCTTCGAGATGAGCAATAATTTTAGGAATTGAGGCAATCTTGTCAGGGGGAATAAATATCCTTGGACAACCCGAATTAGCATTAGATAAAAAGTCAATAAATCCTTCCATGTATGGGGTTTTTTGCAGACTATACCCCGATCCATAATCAATAGCGAATCCTACTCAATCTAAGTTTAGTTTTAGCCCTCAAGTTCCTTAACTATATAAGATAGTCTTCGATTTTCTGATTGGAGATCTTCCACTGTTCGTTGTAGAGTATTGATTACGGTATACATTTCCATAGGGTCAAAAATACGCAACATACTAGTCTGGGTAATAATTCCTAACCCTTGTCCCCAATTCCAGGATACTACCAGTCTTCTAACCCTTCTCAGTTGCATCTCTTGATTAGCCTTTAGTAAAGAGTCTCCAGGACTGAGCAAAAATAGAGGACTACTCATAACTTCTTGTGCCTTGACATTATTGAGATTTAATTCCAAAGATTGAAATTGCATAATATCTCGCTCGGTAATAATCCCAACTGGTAACAAAATATTTTCTTCTTTATCCTCTTGAGTTATGATCACACAACTCACTTTTTGCTCTGCCATTAATTGAGCGATGCTTAACACGGAAATGAGCTGATCCCCATGAACTACATTTTTACTCATAACATCACCAACTCTTCTGAGTTTGAGTAAATTTGTCGGGCGCATCGCTTTTCGGATTGTTCCTGGAGAAATGACTCCAATTAAATTATTGTTTCTATCTACTAGGGGTAAATGGCGAATTTTGTAACGACGAAATAGAAATAAAGCTGCAAAGATATCAGAAAAATTATCTTGGGATAAAGTAATAACTGGATGAGTCATTACTTGATTAACTTTTAATTCTGTGAATGGCACTTCTGAAGCGGTTAGGCGTACAACATCTCTCTCAGTCAAAATCCCTAGTAATTGATCTTGCTCCATTATTAAGGCATAACTACAGGGCGATCGCTCATTGTCCAAAAATAGCCCAGATTCATTGTCATTAGAATCAAAGGAACAATTACTACCCCTAGCTTGACTCATCAACGATATCGCATCTTGCAGCCTTGTATCAGGTGCAATTTTCAAAGGTTTAGTATCAATCGTCATGTCCAAATCGGGACTAGCTAATAGGCGATCTTCAATTTCCATAAACTTAGTTAGACAAATGTCTTAATTAAAACTAATAGGGCAATATGGGGAACAAGAGATAGGAAATAAGACTTATATAATTGACTTCGAGAAAATTTCTATTTTCATTATCCCGTTTTAGGTTTATTATAAAGGGAGATGTAACAGTGGAATAAACCCCAAGGCTCATCAGTAGATAAATCTAGCGGTTGGAGGTTATAAAAAAATCCCCGTCATTATAAGCCAGAAAAAATACTACCGCAGGAACTGCGTTATTTACCCATTACGTAGTAAAACCTGTGATCAGTTACCAATCAACAAACTAAGAATTCTTGCCATAGAGTCGATCCAAGACTCTCTTAATTGAGATTCTTTGCCATTGTTGACCCCGCTTGGTCTTATAACCTTTTTGGTTCAACCAATTAGCAATCTGTTGTAAAGATTTTCCCGATTTATGATGACGACGAATCAACTCAATAACCTGTTGTTCTTGAGGATGATTTACTAACTCTCCATTGACCGCTTTTTTGCCAAAGGCAGGAGAGCCATAACCGGCATAACCACCAACAGCAGCTTTATGTTGTCTTCCTTTCTCTAATTTTTCCCAAATTTCGTGGTTATCCAATTTTCGCTTATTCATTACCAGGCAAAAATTTTAAATCTATGTATCTAGTTTATCAATAACTTTAACTTCCAATAAAAATTAAGGAGAATATCTAAAATGGCGACTTATAAAGTCAAGTTAATTAATCAAGCAGAAGGCTTAGACGTAACAATTGATGTTGCAGACGATCAGTATATATTCGATGCAGCAGAAGAAAATGATATCGATTTACCTGTTTCTTGTCGTTCTGGTTCCTGTTCTAGCTGTGCCGGAAAATTGGTCAGTGGCACCATAGATCAATCTGACCAAGCTTTCTTAGATGATGATCAAATTGAAGCAGGATTTGTTTTAACTTGTGTGGCATATCCTACTTCTGATTGTACAATCATGACCCATCAGGAAGACGAACTTTACTAAGCTATTGCCCATTGATAGCAAATTAAAAGACTAGAAAGTTTGTCAATCGGTTTTGAGCTTAAAAGCTTAAAACCTCAAGTTGAAAATTTTTCAGGAATTTATAACTAGAAAAATAATACATAAAAACTAATAACTATGTCTATAACTACCAAAGCCGAGTACGTCCAAGAAAATGATTTTGCACAATTACTTGAAGATGAAAATCTAGTGGTGGCTGACTATACAGCAACCTGGTGTGGTCCTTGTCGTTTAGTAAGTCCTTTGATGGATCGCTTAGCTGAAGAGTATCAAGGAAAAGCCAAAGTGGTAAAAATCGACATTGATCAAAATCCTAATAATGCTAAACAATATAACATTCGCAGTATTCCTAGCGTTTTAATCTTTAAAAATGGCAAGTTAGCAGAACAGTTTGTGGGCAAGGCTCCTTATGAAACTTTTAGTAATGCTTTAGAAAAACATCTTCTACTTTAAGCATTTCTTGTAAGCATCCACAATTGATACTGCTCAGTGTGAACAGTAAGTAGAATATTAACTTTTAATTTTATGGTCTAAAACCATTTAAAAATCGTGAGAGATATGGTTCAAAAAATTTTCTGCCCTAATTGTGGTAGCAAGGCAGTAAGGCGTTATTTCACTAGTAACGAAGTTGCCCATAGTAATTGCCCTAATAAACAAGTCATTTATACCGAATGTCCTGTTTGTGACTATTTAATGGTCATGTGTTCTGTTAGTGGAAGTGTTTTAGAAGCAGAGTTCTCTAGCACTTTTTCCCTCAATCGGAACTCAGATTTTAAACTTAGTCAAGATTATTCCATCGCGTAATGGTAAAACCTAATAGTGACTTAGTCAATCTCATTACAAACAGGAGATAAAAATTTCATGCTTCAAGTAAAAGATATTATGACCAAAGAGGTCATTACTATTAGTGGTTCTGCTACTGTTGCCGAGGCAGTTAAGCTCATGAAAGATAAGGGATTGCGAGCTTTAATTGTGGAGCCACGCAGCGGGCGCGACCCCTATGGCATGGTAACAGAAACTGATATTGTCTATAAAGTGGCTGCCTATGGCAATGACCCTAAGACTTTGCGAGTGTTTGAAATCATGACTAAACCTTGTATTACAGTTGCTCCTGATTTGGGTGTAGAGTATGCAGCCCGTTTATTTGCTAATACTAGGATTCGTCGCGCTCCTGTGGTGGAAGGAAAATTATTAGGCATTGTTTCCATCAGCGATATTATGCACAAAAGCGATTTTGTCGAGAAGCCGATGCAGTTGTTTCTTGAGGATCGTATTGATGCTGCTCGTCAAGATGCCAGGGCGATATGTGCGGAAAAAGGAGCAACCTCTCCTGAATGTGCTGCTGCTTGGGATGTAGTAGAAGAGTTACAAGCCATTGCTGCGGATAAACGTCAGGAAAAAAAAACCTCTAACTCCCTAAAAGAGTATTGTGAAGCAAATCCTGATGCGCCAGAATGTCGCATCTATGAAGACTAAATATTGTAATAAAATAGGAGAAATTTCAGCCATGATGCGAGCGGAAGATATCATGAGCAAAGATGTGGTGACCATTAGTGGCTCTGCTACTGTTGCTGAAGCGGTTAAGCTGATGAAAAATAAAGGATTGCGAGCTTTAATTGTGGAGCCAAGGAGCGGACGCGACCCCTATGGCATGGTAACGGAAACTGATATTGTTTATAAAGTGGCTGCCTATGGCAATGACCCTAAGACTTTACGAGTGTTTGAAATCATGACTAAACCTTGTATTACCGTCAGTCCTGATTTAGGTGTGGAGTATGTAGCTCGTTTATTTGCTAATACCAAAATTCGTCGCGCTCCTGTAGTTCAAAATGGTCTTAAAGGGATTATTTCTATTAGTGATGTGATGCACAAAAGCGATTTTATCGAAAAATCCAAGACTTATTTTGAACTTTATTGTGAAGAAAATCCTAGCGCACCTGAAGCCAGGATGTATGACTAGATTTATCTTGACCTAGTATAGTTAGTCCAATTCCTCTAAGTAGGATTTATTTAGAGGATTTTTTATACATCATTTCTCCTACCACTACATTTAATTGATCTCCCAGTAACATGACTAGAGAAGTTAAATAAAGCCATAACATTAACACAATTACTGTTCCTAATGCTCCGTAAACTTTATTATATGCACCGTAGTAAGCTACATATAAACGAAATAATAGAGAAACAATTGCCCAAGAAATAGCTGCTAAAATTGCTCCTGGCATTAAAGGAGTATATTTAGCTCTCATGGTTGTGCCAAAATGATAAATAAAAGCAAATGCGATCGCGATAACACCTAATGCTGCTGGTAGGCTCAAAAGTCGCCAGATGCTAACTAAGAGATGGCTAACAGTCATCTCAACATTAGATTCAATGATTAATTTTTTAACTATAACAAAGAAAAAATAGACAAGTTGAATTAAAACCGTACTAATAATAATTACTAATCCAGTGATAGTTTCATAAGATTTTCCTAGACCATGAATTCTAGTATTATTGTTTTTTATTTGATATAAAATCAACAAAGAAATGGCGAATATAGTCACAATTAGAATGACAGTAAAAATTTCCCAAGTTATTAGTAACAATTGACCCCAATTTTGCTGTAGGGCAAAGTCCAGCATAAACTCACCAATCAACAAGAGAAAGGAAGCTACTATCAATAAAAAGATTGTGCCAATAGACAATAAAATAGCAATTATTTTATTCTGCCAAAAAGGTTTTTTATATTCATCTGGTACTTGATGGATACTATTTAGAGCATTCATAGCAGAGCCTATTACTCCCGAAATAATCCAAATCGCAGCTATAAAACTTAAGGAAAACCAGCTCTTTCCTTGAGATACTCTAACCTCTTCTGTAAAATTTAATAATAAAATCCATACCTGCTGAGGAACAATGCCCTCAAAATGGACAGCTAAATCTCCTAGGGTTTTTTCTATAGAATTTTCAAATAAACTCATAGCAGTTAGCACGGCAATGATAGCAGGAAATAAGCCTAGCATTGCATTAAAAGCCATTTCTGCTGATAGCGCAGTTAACCGTTTTTCCACAGTTAAAGCTACTATTTTGCGTATCGTTGTCCAATTAAGACAATACAAAAAGCGGATAAAATCTAGCATTTCTGTGTTGATGATTTATTTATTTACTATCAATTGATGATTGCAGAAAGTAATTAATTTCCTGATTTGCATACACAAGAGCAATGGCTAGAAGCTCTAAACTGCTCCCTTGTTTGAGAGCAGCAAATTTTAAAGTACTTTTGATCTTATTCTTCGGAGAGAAGAATAAAAAGTACTCAATTTATAAATTCTTTACATATTGAGATACAAAATATACATAAGTAAGGTATATTAGCATATCCAGCCATTTTGAGTCATTTAAAATAGACCATTTGTAAATACCTATTGTCTAAGTTTTTACTATTCATTATTAGACTGGAGTTTTACAAAATACCCTACGTATATCTTGAATTAGGTTCAAAGTTGGGTCACAAAAAATGAAATATAGCGATAATTTCTCTCCTAATTATTAATGATTAATCAGCAACAAAGAATATTATTACTTATTATGTCTGGCTTAACTGTAGCCAAAGTCATTGACTTGAATGCTATAGCCAAAGACTTATCAAATGATTCAAAACCTTTTTTGCCATCTCTTGTCAACTCAAACTTTCTCTCTTCTCCCTTTTATGCCCAAGCACGAGGACCTTGTGAACAACTAGGGCAGAATTATAAGAAAATACACGGCTTCTTAACACACAATTTTCATATTGGGATCTGTCTCCAAGGCGATCAATTTTATTATTACAGACACTCAAAATCCAATCCTAAAGAAGTAATGTTGCTCAAAGCAACTACTGTGAGGGGGGGGAAAGTCTTTAAGGCGAAAAAAGGTAGAGTTACCTACTTTGTTGGAATAAATGCAGATGGTTACTATTCATCAGTCATGCAAGCCAATCACGAGATCGTAGTTGAGCCAGAAGTAAAATCTGACAAATTCAACCTGAAGTTACACAGGTACTACATATATTAGAAATTTAAACTGAACAAACTCTCCAATCAAACATTTTTGTAATACTTGATACTTTTATAAAACAAACCACATTACTTTAGAGCTTTTAAATAAAATTCTGAGATAGAACAAAAAGATGCAATTCTTTACAGTTCCTCTTGTTTATAAGATTTTTCAGGTATAAATACTTAAGAAAAACTGCTTTTTTACCGTCAAAATTAAAAAAATTGTTGAAATCTATATAAATTAGTGGTTTCGGCATTCCATACTAGGCAAGTAGAGCTTAGAATAAGGCAGTCGAAGATGCTGTGTCATCAAAGGACAGAGCCTGCCTCGATTTCGTAGAAATTGTAGTCTATGGTCATTGGAGAATTTATTTCCTCTAATGTTATTGACCGTGGGGTATGCCATTGTCCGAAGGTAGATTCTTTAGGACGATCACTCCTAAAGAATACCGTGACCCATAAGAGCATATCCAACCAAGGTGTTGACTTCTTTAATTCAAATGGTCTAGAATTCCGAAGTTTCAACACATAGACTCAATTCCCGAAATAAATCACTGATTACAAATAAGGAGATTTTTAATGAACAAAGGTGAATTGGTAGATCGAATTGCTCAGAGAGCTACTGTAACTAAGAAACAAGCAGATGCAGTTCTCAGTGCTGCAATCGAGACTATTATGGAAGCGGTATCTGAAGGTAATAAAGTTACTTTAGTAGGGTTTGGTTCTTTTGAACCTCGCGATCGCAAGGAAAGAGAAGGACGTAACCCGAAGACAGGAGAAAAAATGTCTATTCCTGCCACGACAGTACCCGCTTTTTCTCCTGGCAAATTATTTAAAGAAAAAGTAGCTCCTAAATAATCTTAATAATATTTAACTGTATTTTGGGCAGACCCCAGCACGGAGGAAATTTAATTTGGGCAGCCAATATTGCAGGCTGTCCCACCTCTTCTTTGCTGGATTTTTCTGCTAGTATCAATCCTTATGGCATATCTCCTAAGGTATTAAACGCTATCACAGAAGGTATTGCCCAACTAAAACATTATCCCAGTCCAGATTATGCAAATTTGAGAGCTTGTCTAGGAAAATATCATCGCTTGAGTCCCGATTATATTTTGCCTGGAAACGGTTCAGCAGAATTGTTAACCTGGGCTGCAAGAGATTTAGCCCAACGGGAAGCAACTTATTTGGTTACTCCTGCTTTTGGGGATTATGATCGAGCTTTGGCAGCTTTTAAGGCAAATATAGTTCGTCTAGAATCTACTCTCCCCTTGAAAGATTTAGCTTCTATTTTGGGGAATCATCCTACTTCTGAGCGGGGGCTATTGTTAAATAATCCCCACAATCCCACAGGAAAACTGTGGGATAAACCAGGAATTGTGGATTACTTAGATCAATTTGCTTTAGTAGTTGTAGATGAAGCTTTCATGGACTTTCTTCCTGAAGCACAGCAACAAAGCTTGATTGATTGGATTGCAGATTATCCCAACTTAATTATTTTACGCTCTCTCACCAAATTTTATAGTTTACCTGGATTACGCATTGGTTATGCGATCGCTCATCCTGATAGATTACA
>JASJDB010000073.1 GCA_030065315.1 Xenococcaceae cyanobacterium MO_167.B52
GTACGAATATACTCAATCAACCAATCAAATAATTCTTGTTGGGCTGGAGTCAAAGTTTCCATAATTATCTCTAAGAATATTTCTCAGAACATAGGTACTTAATACTAAAATATTAGATGCTATTTGACCCCAAAAAGTCAACTGTTTTTGTAAGATATATTATTTTTTTGCTTAGTGAACTACCCGACATCGATGCAGGAACAAACGACAATTGCCAGGTTTTCAACCACAATTACGATTACAATTACAATTACTTGGCTTTCGTTGGTCACTTTCTGCTTAATTTATGAAGAAAATCTTGACGGAAATTACTGATACTTGCGTGAACTCTAGCTACTAATTATTAAATAATGCTAAAGTCAAGTCGAGATTTGTTAACCAACTGGACAAATTATTAATTTTGCTCTACAACTCTTTAGAGTAAGCCTTATGTTGTAACCACTATCAGTTTGGGTTAAATGATGAGTATTCTAATCTAAAAGGTTATTAACCCAGGATTAATCATCATCAATTGTTGTTGTTTAAGAGCTTTAGCCAAATCTATGATTGTCTCGGAACTATGGATTTACCCGATTAAATCCTGTCAAGGAATTAAACTGCAACAAGCAGAAGTTACTTCTAAAGGTTTTTTGTGGGATCGAGAAATGATGGTGATTAGTCAAAAAGGCAAGTTTTTGACCCAAAGACAATTCCCTCAATTAGCTAAAGTTCAAGTTTTAATTACCTCAGATACTATCACCCTATCCTTGCAAGACAACAGTCTGCCCCCAATTACTTTTACTCCTACCCTCCAAGGAAAGGAAATAGAAGTAGAAATATGGCGTGATCACACAATCGCGATTGATCAGGGTAATGTAGTAGCAGACTGGTTTCATCAAGTATTAGAACTAACTCCCGAAAAACGATGTCGTCTGGTTCGTCAATCTCCTCAACACCTTCGTCCAGTTAATCCTAAAATTGCTACCAAGCCAACTCCAGTAAGTTTTGCCGATGGTTATCCTTTTCTTCTCACTACCACTGCTTCTCTAGCAGAACTAAATCGTCGTATTGCAGAAACTTATCAAGATGTAGAATTAACCGTGTCAATGAAACGCTTTCGACCCAATATAGTAGTAGAAACGAGCCTCCCTTTTGATGAAGATAATTGGAGACTAGTGCAGTTGGGAAATATTAGATTTACTGTAGCTAAACCCTGTAGTCGTTGCATAATTACCACAGTAGATCAACAAAAGGGTAATATTAACAAACTTAAAGAGCCTTTACGAACTCTAGGTACTTTTCGTCAGTTTGGAGAGCAAGGGGTTTTATTTGGTGAAAACATGATTCCCCAAAACAGGGGAATCATTCGAGTGGGGGATAAGTTACAAATTCTTGAAGTTCGAGCTTGAAAAAGGGTAATTTATGCAAGCAAAAGTTAGCACTAATTCAAGTTACAATCCTTATTATTTAGGCTTCTACTGTCTCTTCCATGGTTTCGGTTGCAACAGGTTCGGATATTTCTTCAGTGATAGGGACTGGTTTATCTAGTTTTAGAGTCAAATAACGAATTACTTCTTCGCTTAGGCGCATCGCTCTTGCTAGAGGAGCATTACCTTGTCCATGACCTTGCCAATTCATTTGGATGTAGATCCCATCTAAATACTTTTTGATCGGATAGGCAAGTCGTTTTTTACCCCGATGCTGAACTGTAATATTGGTTTCGCCTTTATCACTCAAAAACTCTTGATATTTTTTGATTGCTTCTGTTACCTGCTCGTCAGAGAGATCAGGACGCAGAATATACATCATTTCATAGTTATCGCTCATGGTTGAATCGCTCCTTGTGGACATTATGGCTTATTGGATCTGTTAGAAAAAACTAATAAGCAAGGATTAACTATTCTACTATTATTAGAGCAACAATTCCACAAAAATTACTATGGGTTGTGATGTGAGGTCGATTAGGTTACTGTAAATCAGATATAGCTAGTTTTTTCCTTTAATTTTTTGCGATGGCACAACGCTACGTTCGTGTTAGAACTAACCAAAAACAAGTCTATTATGGCTTGTTGAGACTTGACAGAAGTGTAGGAGTATTCGATGCTCCCCCTTGGTTGGGAGGACAGCTGACAGATATTGATATCAAGCCTGATACCTATAGCTTACTTCCTCCCTGTGCTCCTTCCAAAATAGTTGCAGTAGGAAAGAACTACCTAAAACATGCTGTAGAAATGGGTACTCCTGTTCCTCGTGAACCCCTCATTTTTCTTAAGCCTTCTACTAGCATTATTGGTGATGAAGGAGCAATTAAATATCCGAAACAAAGTCGTAGGATTGATTATGAAGGAGAGTTGGCTCTTGTTATAGGCAGTTTTTCTAAAGGTGAGGCAATAGGTGGTAACTCTAAGGATTTGTCTCCAGAGTTAGCTCGTAAGATAATTTGGGGTTATACCATCGCTAATGATATTACAGCCAGGGATTTACAACGAAAAGATGGTCAGTGGACGCGAGCTAAAGGTTTTGATACTTTTTGTCCTCTTGGTCCTTGGATTGTGCGAGAATTAGCTTTAGAAGCCAGTTTGAAAACCTTCCTCAACGATAGTGATACTCCTAGACAATCTGCTTCTATTAGCGAAATGGTATTTCCCCCAGAAATATTAGTTTCCTATATTTCTCAGGTGATGACTCTTAATCCAGGAGATGTGATTTTAACTGGTACGCCTGAAGGTATTGGTTCTTTGGTAGTTGGCGATCGCGTTACAGTGGAAATTGAAGGAATTGGCAGTTTATCTAACTATGTAATAGATTAAGGGACTTGAGTATATACTGCTTGGGAAATACCAGGAATATCGGGATATTTGCCTAAAGCACATTGAATAATACTATAAATACAAACAATAAGAGTCATCATAAAGATCACTGAACTCAATACAGCAGTTATTAAATTAGAGCCTAATATTCTCATTCCCATAGCGAGTAAAGTTAAGGCAATGTCTAATAAAAGAGATTGCATGGTATTGAATCTGATGAAATGTTTGATCCTTTCATTTCTTACTACTAAAAGAAACAGTGCGAAAAAAATCACAATGTCTCCAAAGGGAATAATATTTCGTATGATGGAGTAAGGGATTAGAAAGATATTAATTACCACCATTAAGACTTGGGGAATATAATCTCTAACGAATAGACTGAACGAAAAGGCAATTGATAAAGGAACAGAATAAACTAACGCTCCAAAAATACGGTCTTTAATATCTGTTGAACCACGCCATGCCATGACTAATCTCCTGTTATTCTTATTTTCTATAAGATAACGCAGCAAAGGGTTAAGGTTTTGGGAGACTGGGGGACTGGGAGATATGGTGAGCAATCAACCATTAACTATGAACGATGAACCACTAACCACTAACCACTAACTACTAACCCCTTTAAAGACGAATTAAAAATTCTGCCAAAATATGGGCTAACTGGAAAAATATACTACCAGCACCACTTGAACTAGAGGATCGAGGGTTATGTGACGTAAAAAAGAGGATCGCTAAATAGATATTGAATAAATAAATTTCTCATAGCTATAAGGACAATTTTGATAAATTTATATTTGGTGTAACAGTCTCAATCTATGTACAGTGAAGAAATAATATGCAACCTGCGGTATTAAATTAGATTAATTCCTTATTGATAATAAATCTGGAATTGTTTTACCGCGATCCATGTCACAAAAAGTCAATTATTTAGGTACATTTTTATTTAAATAAAATTTGGGAATATAATGATACAGCAAATTAAGAATAGTATTAATAGATCAAATAGTTATTGTTTAATTAATGCTCACGTACCAATTACTTTAATAGATTCAGTAAGTTCTACTAAGGTTACAAGAGAAGGTTTGGGTTTATTTGATATAGAAATAGCTCATGGGAAAATTATTCAAATTTTGCCTCATGATTCTATTAAGATAAATTGTGACAATATTATAGATTTAGAAAAGAGAATTGTTTTGCCTTGCTTTGTTGATTTACATACCCATTTGGATAAAGGTCATATTTGGGAAAGATCACCAAATTTTGAGGGAACTTTTGAGATTGCTTTAGATAAAGCTATTGCAGATAGTCAAAAATATTGGCAACCAGAAGATGTATTGCGTCGCATGGAATTTAGTCTTAAATGTGCCTATGCCTATGGAACAAAAGCAATCCGTACCCATTTAGATTGTTATGGAGAACAAGCAGATATTAGTCTTAAAGTTTTTCAGAATTTACAACAGCAATGGCAAGATAAAGTTACTCTACAAGTTGTTAGTTTGGTTACCACAGATTACTATCAAACTGAGTTAGGGCACAATTTAGCTGATAAGATAGAGAAAGTAGGTGGTATTCTGGGGGCTGTAGTTTACTTAAACCCCGATATAGATTCTCAATTAGATAACTTATTTACTATCGCTAAAGCCAAAAACCTAGATTTGGACTTACATACAGACGAAAATGGGGATGTAGAGTCTATTGGGTTACAGAAAATTGCTGAAGCAGCTATTAGAAACAATTTTACAGGAAATATACTGTGCGGACATTGTTGCAGTCTGGCAGTGCAATCATCAGAAGTGGTACAGAAAACCCTGGAATTAGTTAAACAAGCGAGTATTTCTATAGTCAGTTTACCGATGTGTAATCTTTATTTACAAGACCGTCGCACAGCGAATTATTTAACTCCTATTTGGCGTGGTATCACCAGAGTACATGAGTTAAAACAAGAGGGAATTCCTGTAGCTTTTGCTAGTGATAATACTCGTGACCCTTTTTATGGTTTTGGGGATTTGGATATGTTAGAAGTGTTAGAACAAGCTGTTAGAATTGCTCATCTGGATACGCCTTATGGTAATTGGATTGATAGTTTTACTAAAATTCCTGGGGAGATCATGGGGTTAAAAGATAGTGGCATAATTAAACAAAATATCCCAGCAGATTTAATTATTTTTCAGGGTCGTTATTTCAGTGAGTTGCTATCGCGATCGCAACATGACAGAATAGTATTACGTAATGGGAACCCTATAGATAGAATTTTGCCAAGTTATTCTGAACTAGATGATTTAACATTTATCATTTAACATTTAACATTTATCTACTAACTACTAACTACTAACAATGAACAATCAACAATGAACGATAAAATTATCAATTCTGAACTAGATGCTATTCAAGAGCCAATTACTAACGCTCCCCCAGAAGTAAAACAAATTATTGCACAAGTTTTAAACTTAGAAAAAGCAAAACTATATCTTAAAAGTCCTCGCAATATCAATGAGGAAATTTTACAGATTATTAAAAATGTAATTCAATGAAATTGATTGCTTTACAGCTATGTAACTTTAGACAATTTTATGGCAAGACTATTCCAATTAAATTTGGTAGTGGTGCCAAAAACACCACTGTAATTCATGGTAATAATGGTGCAGGAAAGACTTCAATATTAAATGCTTTTACGTGGGTACTATATGAAAAGTTTACTGCTGCTTTTTCGGCTCCAGAATTATTAATTAATCAGCGGGCTATTCAAGAAAATAAAGTAGGAGTATCTGTAGAATGTTGGGTTGAATTACAATTTGAACGAGATGGTAAACGTTATCAACTAAAACGAAAATGTTATGCTACAAAAAAAATAAATAACATTATTGAATATAGCCAAGCAAAATTATTTATCTTGGTTTCAGGAGATGATGGAAAATGGTATCCTCCTTTAGAAGAACCAGAAGATATTATCGGACAAATTTTACCTGAAAGCTTGCATCAATATTTCTTTTTTGATGGAGAAAGAATTGATAACTTTTTTCGTAATAATAAAAACAATACTATAGCGGAAGATACTAAAGAATTACTAGGAGTAAAAGTTTTAGATCGCGCTATAGAACATCTTAAAAAGGCGGAAAAGGCTCTGAAAGAAGAATTACAAGCCATTGGAGATCCTCAAACTCAAAAATTACTAAAACAGCAACAAATACTAGAATCATCGATCGCAGAAACTCAAAACAAAATCGCCACAATTAGCAATCGAGTTAAACAACTCGAACAAGATAAAAAATATTTAGTTTCTCAACTGCAAAAATTAAGTGGAGCCGATCAACTACAACAATTAAAAAATAACTTGATTCAACAAGAAATAAATCTCAGAAGAAATCTAGTTAATATTAAAAGTGAACTCAAACAATTATTATCCAGATACTCTTATTTAGTTTTTCTATCTAGTATCACTTCAGAAAGTTTAGATAGTATAAAAAATTCTCGTCGGAAGAACTTATTGTCTTCTGGAGTTAAAAAAGAGTTTATTCAATATCTTTTAGAGCAAAATCAGTGCTTGTGTGGAAATCCCTTGTTACCAGAAACAACAACTTATCAAAAAGTCGCTGGGTTACTCAATCAATTAGAAAGAGATAGTGTAGAAGTAGAAACTAGTAATTTAGAAGGAGAGATTAATAACTCTCACAATAGATTAACAGAATTTTGGCAAGAATTAGACCGCAAACAAGATGAGATAAATCGTCACTATCTAGAACTCAATAAAATTGAACAAGAATTAGAAAAAATCAATAGTAAATTACGCAATTATCCTGATCTAAATATTCAACAGCTTCAACAGCAATTGGAAACTATTGATCAAACCGTCAAGGATTTAATTTTAGAACAAGGAATTACCGATCAACAGTTAAGTACTTATCAACAAGCCATTACTAAATTATCCCAACAAATAGACCAACAAAAATTCCAAGAAACCAAACAAATACTTACTCAAAAGCGCATCAGAGCAACTTTTAATTCTATAGAGAGAATTATAGAAGTCAAAAAGCGTCTAGAAGAACAATTCAGATGTTCTTTAGTAGCAAAAGTTGGAGAAATATTTGATTCTATTTCCTTTACTCCCTATGTACCTCAACTAAGTGAAAATTATGAATTAACTTTGATCGAACAAACATCTGGTCAGCCTACCAAAGTAGCAGCATCTACAGGAGAAAATCAAATTTTAAGCCTATCTTTTGTGGGAGCTATTATAGATCGGGTTAGAGAGTGGAGTCGGCATAATACTCTTATGGGTCCAGATAGCAGCACTTTTCCTATTGTTATGGATTCTCCTTTTGGTAGTTTAGATCGAGTATATCGAACACAGGTAGCAAAAGTAATTCCCCAATTGGCTAATCAGTTGGTTATTCTAGTGACTAAGACTCAATGGAGACAAGAAGTAGAAGCAGAAATGGCGAGCCTGGTTGATCAACAATATGTATTAATTTATCATTCTCCCAAACCTGATTGTCAGAAAGATTGGTTAAAATTGTATGGAACTAATTATTCTTTAGTTTGCCAAAGTGAAAATCAGTTTGAATACACTGAGATTATATCGGTCAAGCCAATAAAAAAGCACTAGGCTTGGTTTAATATCTGAGATTGCCCAATATGTCCAGCTAAGATCAATATTCCGCAGATCAAGAATTTTACTACAGCGATAAGTTTACTAAATATGGATTAGGAGAATAATTATAGATGTTAATTTTAACTAAGGACAATGTTGAGTGTTGTGAGGTAGCTGCATCAATTAATGGTCAGCCTAAAAAATCTCCTGGATTTATCTATGGAAATAATGTTTTTATTAAAGTTAAACACTATAGTGCTGACGAGTATGAAATTGCAATTAAAGACTGTCGCGAGAACTTTTTAGATAACGAAGAAGAGCAAATTGCAACTTTAGTGCTTAAAGAACCAGATACTATTAGTATTTGGATTCAAGATAATCGTTATAAGCCAATAGAAGGTAGTACCAAAACTCAAATTAATTCATCTCAAAAAGCATCTAAAAGTCAAGATAATGATCCTGGTACAACTTTAAGATTAAGAGATTTAGTAGCTAGGATGCGAGGGAAAGATGGGGTAAAAATAAAAACTCGCCGTCATAAACTAAAACTATATCAACGTTGTTTCTTAGGTAATGAAACAGTTGATTGGATAGTTGAGAATATTAAAATTGATCGAGCAAAAGCTATTAAAGTTGGTCAGAAACTAATTGATAAAAAAATTATTCATCATGTGACAGATGATCACGATTTTAAAGATGAACCACTGTTTTATCGCTTCTATGCTGATGAAGAAAAAAGTATTTGGACAGATGAACTTTAGATTGTTAATAATACCTATTCTAGCTTAATAAATTAAGACTTTTTGCTAATTTATATTTAGGAAAAATATAAGCTAAATCTCGATTAGAAATAGAGAGATGTTGTTTCATGATTTCTGCGATCGCATTTCTAAAATCTATCTGCACAGGTAAATCCCTACCTTGATAAAGTTCTGACTCCCCTAATCCTTGCCACTGATGATAAATCTTACCTCCATTGATTCCACCTCCTAAGAGCCACATTACATTACCGTGTCCGTGATCTGTCCCACCATTCCCATTTTCTTTTACGGTACGACCAAACTCGGAAATCACCACAATTACTGTATCAGAATACAAAGAACCAAGACCCTTAGCTAAAGTTGCTAAACCTTTCCCTAAATTAGGTAGAGAACGCTTAAACGTTGCTTTTTGTCCTATGTGAGTGTCCCAACCTCCAACTTCCATAAACGCTAATTGAGTCCTCGCATCACTAACCATCAATTGAGCCACTTCCCCCGCATCATCCACAAATTTATTAACTGAACCAGCATTACCATTGGCTGACATCATTTCTTGATTTAATTCTTCTAGGATGATCCCCCTAGCTTTAGTTCCTTCCTGATAAGCTTTACTTAAACTATCTTGCCCTGCATACATTAGGTCAAAAGCAGCACTTACTCGGGGTCTATCTATGGCTATCGGGCGAGTAGAATTCTTACCAGGAGTCAGATTAGCCACAGCCATTTTACCTTGTAAAATTTTAGGAGTAGTATTACCCACATTAATCGCTTGAGTTGGTCTGTCTTGAGGAAGACTAAATAAAAGTCGATTCATCCAGCCATCAGCAGTGCTTTTAACCCCTGGTGTTCCACTCTCCATATAATCTTGGGCATCAAAATGGGAACGAGTGGGATTGGGAGAACCAGAATTGTGGATAAAAGCCAGGCTTTTCTCTTTCCATAGAGGTAGGATATCTTTTAATCCAGGATGCAAGCCAAAAAAACCATCTAAATCGATCGCGCCTCCTTTTTCTCCAGGGTAAGGAACAGCAATAGTAGGTCTAGCTTCGTAGTAGCCTGAATCTTGATGGGGAACAACTACATTTAACCCATCTATTGCACCCCGCAGAAATATCGTAACTAAACGTTTGCGGTTGTTAATCCCTGAAACTTCTTTAGCTACCCAACTGTTACAGCCTACAGGAAGTAACATTGAGCCACTAGCTAAAGCGATGGTTTGGAGTAATTTTCTTCTTTTCATAATTGGTTAAATGTTAAATGTTAAATGTTAAATGTTAAATGTTAAATGTTAAATGTTAAATGTTAAATGTTAAATGTTAAATGTTAAATGTTAAATGTTAAATGTTCATCGTTCATCGTTCATTGCTCTTAATCTCCTTGTCTCCCTTGTCTCCCTTGTCCCCCTTGTCCCCCAGTCTCCTCGTTCCTCTCAGCTATCTACTCATCATTTCAGGACTTCCTAAAATCAGACTAGAGTGAAGCCGAGGAGGGCTTTTAGCGATCGCATTTTTCGTATTAGGAGAAAATTGATTTCCTAAAGTTGCTCTAAGTTGTTTAGCATTAACTGTTTTTTTATTGCTCAAACCACCATTGGCGATGGTATTGGCAAAACTAACTCGTTTTAACATTCCTTCAGGATTCAACCAAGCTTCTTGAGTATTCTGATAACCATCTGGAGTTGCACAACCATAGATTGGCATTGATAACTGAGCTAACATCCCTTTCAATCTCTTAATGTTAGGGTTTTTAATATTACTAGCTCGCAAGGTAGCAAGTAGATACTGATAAGGAGTTGTAAACTTATTTTGATAATATTTAGGGTCATTAAATTCTGGAGAATGGAATAAAGTATCTAATACAGTCTTGATATTTCCATCACTACTCTCAAACTTACTAGCCAGACGATTAACCAAACTAGCTGGTGGTTCATCCGCTACAAAATATTGTGCCAACTTATAACTGATAAACTTAGCAGTTTCAGGATGACTAGCTAGGATATCTAGAGCCTTTTCCCCTTCCTCGATTCCAGTCCCTGGAATAGTTTGACCTAGGAAAATTTTATCGGAATAGTCATGACGTTGAGGAAAAAACCTAAAACTATTTTCGTCTCCCAAACCACCTTTACGATCAACACTCCAACTCCATCCTGTAAAAATTTTAGCTAGAGCAATTACATCTTGTTGGGTATAGCCTCCATCCACACCAAGGGTATGTAATTCCATCAATTCTCTGGCATAGTTTTCATTAATTCCTTTAAGAGGTCCCTTGCGTTTTTTATTAGGAGCAACATTTAAATCGTTATCTAGATAAACTAACATTGCTGGATGATGAGCTGTGAGACCAAGCAAGTCCCGAAAATTTCCTAGAGCATGGGATCGGATATCATTTTCATAATCTGCAATCCAGAAGGGAATAACTTTTTTATTAAGAAAAACATTAAAATGGTTAAACCAAAAGTCAACCATTACTTCTTGTAACTGACGTTCTGATAAGAGACCGTATAATAAATGAGCTTTTTGGGCTTGTTGTCGGACGGAAGAGCGGAATTTAGCTCTTTTTTTGATTAACTCTTTTTTTTCCGTCTCTAATAAGTTTCTGCCATTATTAGGTTGACGTTTAATGTCATATTTTTGAAAAGATTTTAGTAAGTCTATGGGAGTCTTATTCAAGCTATCCAATTGTCCTAAACGCTGTTTTAAAATAGGAGACTCTGGGATAGACTCTGGATTGAGCTGTGCTTGAAGATAACTTTCAACTCCACTGTTTTGAACTTCTTGAATTTGTCCTGGTCTAACTCCAAAGCTCAAACGAGAAATATAATGCAGTGCTTTGTCTTGATTTTCCTTAGCGATAGCTTGGTTATAAGGCAATAAGCCTAACCACAGCACAGCAGTAGATAAAAATATAATCAACCAGTTTTGTAAACTTCTCTTCATATTCTGAACTTTAAAGAAGGCGCAATGACAAAGGGATGGAGTATTGAGGATATTGAGAACAGTTATCTCTTAATATTCCAATATATTTCAATAGTATAGACGCAGAGATTAGGCTTTTAGTTCATTATACTTAACATAAATATTAGTATTTACTACAAATATTATGAAGTTTGATTTCAATTACTAGACCTCAAAATAATAATTGACTATATTAATAATTGAAAGTTTAAATAACTTTCGTGGCAGATCAAACAGCCAAGTAAAAGTTAGAAAAACAAGAGGTTAAAAAGCTGTTTCAACCTATAGTCTGTCTATCGTCAAATAGCACTGTTCAAAGCGTATTAGTCTGCTTTCTGTAAATGGTTAACTAGGGATAAAATGGTAGGTTGCTTTTGTAACAAGTTACTTTACCAATTCCAAGTATTACTTATAGAGATGAAGAAATTATGGACTAAGTAGTGAGTGAGCGGTGCTATTTGTTGTTATATTTACAGCATAATTAATAGTAGTTAATTGGTCATATTTTTATTTCTAAAATCAGGTATTAGGGGTTAGAAATAAAAATAAAATTAAGTAAAATTGCGATCGCGCATTGCCTGCTTTCGCAGATCGCTGTTTATTTGCACAAACCTATCCCAACTAAGATCCAAAACAGGGTAATTTTGACAAGTAAGTACCTAGACAGAATTAATTACACATTTAGCTTTCTCTATTCCCCGTTCCGACGCGACGTTAGGAGCTTATCCGAAGGTGTCCTAAAGGATACACCTGCGGATATATCCTTTAGGAAATCCTTTAGGGCTGTTCACTATTCCCTATCTCTATTGGAAATTAATTTTGTCCAACTGCTTATGTCCAACTGTAAATATAATTTTGGAGAATCAGTCCCCTATTTTATAGTTCCTTCAAGCAACAGTAAGAAGTTTCATTTTGATACCGTAGCAGGGCGATATGTAGTACTAAGTTTTCTGGGTAGTACCAGTCTTGCTCCTAATTTTGATAGATTACAACAGACACTAATTGTTAATCGTCAACTATTTGATGATCGTAAAATATGCTTTTTTGGTATTAGTATTGACCCTTCAGATGATAATAATGGCAATTTAAAGCAAGAAATTCCTGGAATTCGGTATTTTTGGGATTTGTCAAGCAAGATTAGTATCAACTATGGAGCTTTAGACCCTGAGCTATTGGAGCAAGACTTGGAAAGCAAGTTAGCTGCTTATCAGGGATTTACTCTGTTCCTCGACCCAGAATTGAGAGTGATGACAGTGGTAGATTATGAAGATCCTGACCATGACCACAAAGTTTCTCATTTTCTACAAAAATTACCCAGTGTAGATGCTCATGCTGAAACTAAGCTCCATGCTCCTGTGTTAATTGTCCCTAGAGTTTTTGAGCCAGAATTTTGTCAAGAATTAATTGCTCTTTATCGAGATCATGGGGGAGAAGATTCAGGTTTTATGCGAGAGATCAAAGGCAAAACTAGGTTAATAATTGATTACAGCTTTAAAAGGCGTATGGATTATGTAATCACCGATGACAAGCTAATG
Organism: Xenococcaceae cyanobacterium MO_167.B52; assembly: GCA_030065315.1. GTDB lineage: Bacteria > Cyanobacteriota > Cyanobacteriia > Cyanobacteriales > Xenococcaceae > JASJCP01. The sequence goes on from JASJDB010000073.1 coordinate 12,625, forward strand.
GAATTAATTCGGCATAAAATCATTTCTCGATTAATTCCACAAATCTACAAAGCTTTTCAGTTTAGAGTTACTCGTATGGAGCGTTATATTATTTGCCGTTATGATGGTCAGACAAACGATTTCTTTAATCCTCATCGCGATAATACAACTAAAGGTACGGCTCATCGACGCTTTGCTGTAACTATTAACTTAAATAGCGAAGAATATGAAGGAGGCAATCTCCGCTTTCCTGAATTTGGTAGGCAAATTTATCGTGCGCCTACAGGAGGAGCAGTGGTTTTTTCCTGTAGTTTACTTCATGAAGCTACTCCAGTTACTCAAGGAGAACGTTTCGCATTTCTGCCCTTTTTGTATGATGATGAGGCTGCTCAAATCCGTCAGGCTAATCAAAAATATTTAGCCTAAAAACTGGTGTAATTTATGAATATCAACGTTTCCACCACTGATAATTATGCCGACTCGTTTACTAGGTGCAGAAACAATCCCCTCTAATAGTGCTGTTGCTGCCAATGTTCCAGTAGGTTCAACAACTATTTTGAGGCGAGAGTATAAAAAGTGCATCGTGCGACGGATCGCAGCTTCGGAAACTGTGACCATCTCATCTACATATTCCAGAACTAGGGGAAAGGTTAACTTACCCAATGAGGGAGTCCTCGCACCATCAGCAATGGTATCAGGATTATGAATTGTGTGTAAAGTTTTGCTATAAAACGAAAGAGTCGCGTCATTGGCTTGTTCTGGTTCAACTCCAATTACCCGACAATTGGGGGATAAAGTTTTAGCTGAGATCGCACATCCTGATAATAACCCGCCTCCGCCACAGCAAACTAACAATAGATCTAGTTGTCCAACTTGTTTGATTAATTCCTCAATAACTGTTCCTTGTCCTGCAATAATATCTGGATGATCATAGGGGGGAACCAGCACTAAGTTACGCTCTTGGGCTAATTTGTTAGCTAATTCTTCTCTAATAGTATTCTGAGGATCATAAAGTATTACTTCTGCACCATAGTCTCTAGTAGCTGCTAATTTTGCTTCTGGAGCATTTTCAGGCATAACAATAGTAGTGGGAATATCTAGTAATTTACCTGAAAGTGCGATCGCCTGTGCATGATTTCCTGAAGAATAAGTTATGACTCCCTGTTGTTTATCAGTATTAGATAATTGGGAAAGAGCATTGTAAGCCCCTCTAAATTTGAATGAGCCTGTACGTTGGAAGTTTTCACATTTAAAAAATACCTCCGCATTAGTTAAGCGATTTACCGTAGTAGAAGTCAAAACTGGTGTGCAATGAACTATCTTATTTAAACGTTTTGCTGCGGTTTTTATTTGCTCATAGGTAACTGGTAAAGCTGGTATTTCTGAAAGAAATTTATCCATTACAATCAAACCCATAAAGGGTATAGTTTAGCTTGGTTGTCTTCCAATCTGATAATCGTACCAAGTTAAATAAAAGATACACTAAGGGAATACTTACTAATTATTGATAGTTCAAATGAAATTACCTATAGTAGCTATTATTGGTAGACCCAATGTGGGAAAATCTACCTTTGTCAACCGTTTGGCAGGAGATCAACAAGCTATAGTTCATGACCAACCAGGCATAACGCGCGATCGCACTTATCGTCCTGCATTTTGGCAAGACCGAGATTTTCAGGTGGTAGATACTGGGGGTTTGGTCTTTGATGATGACACAGAATTTTTACCCCTAATTCGTCAGCAAGCGATGGCAGCCTTACAAGAAGCTTCTGTTGCCATATTTGTCGTAGATGGGAGGGTAGGTCCTACGGCGGGAGATCATGAAATTGCCCAATGGTTGCGGGCACAATCTGTCCCTGTATTGTTGGCAGTGAATAAATGTGAATCTATCGAACAAGGATTAACTCAAGCTGCCCAATTTTGGGAATTGGGACTTGATGAACCCTATCCCATATCTGCTATACATGGGAATGGTACTGGAGATCTATTAGACCAACTCATAACCTATTTACCTCCAATTGACGAACTAGAAGACGTTGAAGAAATTAAAGTAGCAATTGTGGGTCGTCCTAATGTGGGTAAATCTAGTCTGCTTAATGCTTTGACTGGAGAACAAAGAGCAATTGTCAGTCCTATTTCTGGTACAACTAGAGATGCGATCGATATGGTAGTAGAAAGGGATGGTAAAACCTATCGTTTAATCGATACTGCTGGTATTCGGCGCAAAAAGAATGTGCAATATGGAGCAGAATTTTTCAGCATTAACCGTGCGTTTAAAGCAATTCGCCGTTCTGATGTAGTCTTGTTTGTGCTTGATGTGCTTGATGGAGTGACAGATCAAGACTTAAAGTTAGCAGGACGCATTATTGAAGAAGGGAAAGCAGCCATAATTATTCTCAATAAATGGGATGCAGTAGAAAAAGATACTCACACTATATATGAATATAAAAAGAAAATTCTGAGTCGTCTCTACTTTATGGAATGGGCGGAAATGCTCTTTACCAGTGCAGTAACAGGGAAGAGAGTTGATAAGATTTTGGATTTAGTGGATACTGCTGCTGCAGAACATCGTCGTCGTGTTACCACTTCTGTAATTAATGAAGTGCTGGAAGAAGCAGTAAGTTGGCATTCTCCTCCTACTACTCGTCAAGGGAAACAGGGCAAAATCTATTACGGTACACAAGTGAGAAGCCAACCCCCTACCATCGCTTTATTTGTTAACGATCCTAAACGCTTTACTGATAACTACCGTCGTTATATAGACCGCCAATTTAGGGAACAATTAGGGTTTTCAGGTACTCCTGTACGTCTGGTTTGGCGTGGTAAAAAGGTTCGTGAGGTGGAACGAGGTTCGGCTAATAGAGCTACTAAGGTATGAGGTAGTTAGTAGTTAGTTTACTTAGTTGTTTGTAGAAAAATACTAACCATCCAATAATAAATCCAAAAACTTATGCCAAAATTTTCATGAGAAAGCTATATTTTTTGCTCCCAGGAACTAAAGGTAAGTTTGCTGGTGGCGGATTATGGGCGGAATTAAAAACAGTTAATCTTGTAAACTGCATTGGAGAGGCGGAGATTGTAACCTATCGTCAAAAAGAAGATAATCATCTTTTTTTATCTGATGTTCTCCAACAAAACAATCTAGAGGATCATATCTTTGTTGTTAGTTGGGGTTTTGATGTTCCGAAACTAATCTCTAAATTGCTAGGTTGCAATATAATCTATCACGCCCACAGTGCAGGATATGGTTTTAGTTTACCTCCAGATATTCCCATTATTACTGTTAGTCGTAACACTATGGGTTATTGGGGACAAAAGTCTCCTAATAGTTTGATTTACTATTTACCTAATGAAATTGGAACAGAATTTTCTAATCAGAACAGGATAAGAGATATTGATGTTTTAGTGCAGACTCGTAAGTCATCGGAGTATTTATTAAAACAATTAGTACCTCGGTTACAATCCTGTTGTAATGTGCAGCTACTAGATAGTTATGTAGAAGATTTGGCGGGGTTATTTAATCGCAGTAAAGTTTATTTATATGATTCTGCTGAGTATTGGGGCGTGAGTGGAGTAACAGAAGGATTTGGATTACCACCTCTAGAAGCTTTAGCTTGTGGTTGTCAGGTGTTTTCTAGCGTAAATCATGGTTTAGCTGATTATCTCGACCCAGGTTTTAATTGCCATAAGATCGGTTGTTATTCTGTAGAATATGATTTACAAAAGATTTTAGTTGCAATTAAAAATAATAATCCTCCACTATTATCTAGTTCATTTTTGCAAGAGTATAGAAAAGATTATTTACTGACTAAATTGCCAGTTATTTTACAAGATATCAATAATTTCTTTGACTTTAAACAAACACACAACTCAACAATTCCTGATTTAAACTTCTGGCGACTTCGTAAGTTATGGCTTATGCGATCGCTTGGCAAAATAAAACGTAAGTTTTTATAATCAATTTTTTCTAGGATAATTGATTTATTGTTTCTTTAAATCACTAAATCCTGAGGAAGATGGAATCGCTCCAGCGTAAGTTACAGCATCAATGATAGCTTGAGATTTAACTTCAGCAGCTAAAGTAATCACTCAGAATTTATACCTTGAGTGATGAATTATTTCTAAGAGAATTTTGCTTAACAGTAAAAATTACTTCTATCCAACAACACTTCTCCATGATCGAGAACCCAGGCTACCCAAGTGCCGAGAGATTCCTGACACAATAGCAGTGCTTCGTCAGAACTGTATTCACTAGGCGGGTCAAATAACTTAACCCAAGAATCGCGAGTATAAGTAATATGGCAAACAGGATTCCAGTTCAACTTAGTTGTATCTTGAGTTTCTGGAACTAGAGGACAACTAGAATAAGTAGCTTCAAGTAGCATTGTCTGCCTCCAACTTGCTAAAAAAAATTGTAGTTGAGCCAATCCACCTCGCTAAGACCGATGATAAAAGTGAGACAGACTGTTCTAAATTTCTGTATCTAATGTTACATTTTTTTGATCAAATAATCTATTTATTTTGTATAAGTTTACAAATTCTGATATGATTGCTGTTCAATCTTGTGTATATCGAAATTCTGCCCGAACTATTGTTAATATAGTTTTTGATTTTTTAACCGCTTATTAGAGGTAATATATCCAATTTGAAAAATATCTTGCAAAACTTTAAACAATTTGCAATAATGTATATTGGCAAGCACATAGCACATACTCCCAAGGAAATGTGCAATCAATTACTTCTCCTCATACCGAAGAAGTAAAATAACAACAAGAAATGCGGGTGTAGCTCAGTGGTAGAGCGTCACCTTGCCAAGGTGAATGTCGCGCGTTCGAATCGCGTCACCCGCTTAGTAACATAAAACGCACTCCATATAACCTTTTAAGATGGGTGTGGATCTTTTGAAGTAATGAAGTCAAATGGCTAACAATCTTTTAGGGTCCTGAAACTTGTTGACATGATTGCGCTCGAACTCCTGCATCTTATGGAATGACCAATATTCATCAAAATCTCCGCTAGTTCTCAGAGCTCGAATCCGAAGTACAGCCTCAGCCCGGTCGAGTCTCCAGCGAGCCCCCGTAAGATCCATCCGGTCATTCACCAAATGACGGCAAGCACCTTCAATCACACCTGAAGCAATCGGGTATCCCTTCTCTAAATACTCGTCATAGCGCAGATGCTCGCGATACTTCAACAAATAGTCAGCACATTTATCAGCATTCTCTCGTGCCTTTGGGGACAAGTTTTGAAGCGTGGCACTGCGCCGAATTCCTGCGGCCACATCACTGGCTTTTCCTTGCAGTATCTTTAAGGCTCGCTCCTGCACCCAGCCCTCGGCAGCTTCGCTCCCTGATGAGCCAAAACAAAAAACGGCTTTCCAGATATATTCCAAAACATGAATAAAATCCAGCACGATAGTCACCGTAACAGTTTTTTCCTTGGCACTGGCTTTGATAGTCTTCAACTGATGGGGTTCTCCATCCACCAGCACTACCCACTCTCTCTGATGCTGGGGATCTCTCTGGTTAGCTTCTTCAAAAGCAGTACCAATCACTGTTTTGGCGTCTTGGCGCACACTAGCCCAGACCCGCTTGTCATGAATAGCTGGTCTCTTTGGGGGGTCACGTTGGTCCCCGATAATATCTTCGGCTTGTCGCTTATATCTTGGCACAGTATAGACAGAGGCAACGGTAGCCATTCGTTTCCGTTGACGTTTCTGACCCGGACTTAATCGAGTCTGACGCGAGGGAGGGGATTTCTGGGCTGCTTTGGCCGTGGCTTCTCGCAGCTCTTCTGAATGCATCACAATGCCTTTGCCATCAGTGGTGAGCACCAACAGCTCATCACTCCCTCCTGTCTGAGGCTGGCTCCGTTGAGCATAAAAATCTTCAAAGTCCTGTGCTACTTTCACTGTTACTTCTTCACATTGTCGTTTGCCCACTGTCCCACCTGTAGTAGCAGCAATAGTCTCCCTGGTCTCAGCAAAGGATACTAAGGATGCTTCTGTGGCCACCCGCCGCCGCAGTTCATCAGAATACTTGTCTGTTGACAAATTCAACTGACCGTCTGCGGGATAGAGAGCACTTATCCCTGGCTTTTGAGTACTGTAACCCACTCTGGTCACCACCACTTCCCCAAATAAGGTTTCTAGTTGGCGTTCAGTTTTCTTGCGTCGGTGGGGACGCAGTTCTCCATCTGCACCAACCACCTTAGTTTGGTACTCTTCTTTGGCATACCGTAAGTCAAGATGACCCTGGAACAGACGCCTGAGTAATTCTGTGCCATCCTCATTAATATATCTTTCCACGTCTCCATGCTCCCACCCTTGACTATCCTCAGCACTTAAGGTCGAGGTGGAGCTGGTGATATTGCTCATGAGCTTGCTCAAAGTAGTCTTGTTCTATAGATGTCGGCATCAGGTTCTGGGGTTCTGAATTGGGCAACAGGGGGAGACAACTATTCCTACGCCTATCGCTCAAAAAATGCATAAGTCTCTACCCAGCTCCTTACAAAATAGCAGTATCTTCTAAAAATCCCATTGTTTCGTTATAAACCTTTACTTGAAAAGAGCCGTACCCA
>JASJDB010000074.1 GCA_030065315.1 Xenococcaceae cyanobacterium MO_167.B52
ATCCGAAGGTGTCCTAAAGGATACCGCTTCGCATATATCCTTTAGGAATCCTTTAGGACTAACTACTAACTACCAAATAAATCTAATCTTGCAGAAAACTAAATCTCAATTACGTCAAAAAATTCTCGCCCAAAGAAAAGCTTTATCCCCAACAGAATGGCAAACAAAAAATTGCCAAATATGCGATCAGATTTTAAAATTTCCTCTATTTCAAAAAGCTACAACAGTTTTAGCCTATTTTAGTTTTCGTCAAGAACCTGATATTAGTTACTTATTTACTCAGAAGAAAAAATGGGGGTTTCCAATATGTATGGAGACTTCTTTAGTATGGCATTATTGGCAGCCTGGAGAAATCTTACAAAGAGGCAAATATAGTATTAAACACCCTCTGGTTAACACACCCAAAGTCAACCCTGAAGCTGTAGATTTAATTATTGTTCCTACTGTTGCTTGTGATGCTCTAGGCTATCGCTTAGGCTATGGGGGAGGATACTATGATCGTCTTTTAAGTTCTATTCAATGGCAAAATATCCCGACATTAGGCATTGTTTTTGATTTTGCCTATGTCTCTCAATTACCAAGAGAACCTTGGGATGTTAAATTAAAATACATTTGTAGTGAAACATTATTCAAACAATATTAACTATTTCTGACACAAGTATAGGTAAGTTAATACCATTATTTTTTTTTAAGCATAAATACTCTGAAGAATTTAGCGAACAGTTTATTTCATTTAAGCTTTATTAAGTAACCACCAAGATCTATTTAAAAACTCAAGTAATTTTGATACCTTGATCACACAACAGTTGAAAAAGATAAGTAATTTTAATCTTTATCAAAAGAAAAGTTAATTGATAGATCGAGCTAAATCCCTATGAAGCATTTTCACGACGTTTGGATACAAGAATGGTGCGATAATAATGGCTGGAGTGATTTATTTAGAGAACGCTATAATCACTACTGGGCTTTTCCTCCCAATGCGGTTATGCCCGAGCCGATTCCTCAAAAAGCACTGAGAATAATTAAAGCCGAAAAAGGATTGACCAAAGATGAACAACGATGGTTAGCTGGTGCTGCCATTGTAAGTGTGACAGCAGCTATATTAGCTTATTTTTTGGTTAATCCAATGCCTATTGTCTTAGCTTTTGCATTTGATGCTATTACAGTAGCCCAATTAGAAATTGAGGATATCTAGTCACTATTTACTTCAGTAGAGTCCTATCTTCTGCCATCAAATTGATTAAGCCGACCTATCTTAGCTTACGTAACGTAACAAACTGTACAAACTGTTTTGATGTAATTTTTGATTACTCAAAAAGCTTAAAACTATGAGAAACAGTAGAGAAGCGATGTATCACATCTCTACTGTTTCTTATTTAAAGTATCCCTTCATATTCCAATAGTGCATAGGAATGGTTAACCTCACACTAAATCTGCTTACCAAAGTATACTTCTAGTTTAAAGCGTAGAATTAAGTAGGTAGATGTAATTAAATATCAAATGGCTGTGACAGGTTTTGGGTGTTAGGTGTTAGCCCTAATCCTAAAGGATACCGCTTCGCATAAGGATTCGCTATCGCGTCGTGTTGGGGAAAATTAACTACTCAGGTTTTATAAATAATTTTGCCCAGGTACTTAGCTTAAACCTTTCTGAATTCTCAATTCTGCATTCTGAATTCCCATAAATTTAAAGTGTTATATCTAAGCAGGATTGAGTATTACATTGTAATTATGGCAATAAAATCTTGATGTTCTCTTGTTATTATTCCTTGCTGTAGCGTTTCAATAACTTGAGCTAAATCGTATTGTAATAAAGAATCAATTGCTAACCATAAACCAGGAAAAACTTCACTTTTAATAACGTTTTGGCTGTCTGGTTGAAGCTTGACATATTCTCCATCTCTGAGGCGAAACCAATCAATAACGTCATTACTTACTTGCCAAACAATGTATTCCTCTACTCCATTACGTCGATATACTTGCAGCTTTTCTTGTAAATCATAAGATGCAGTACTAGCAGCAATTTCGACGATTAATTCTGGCGCACCTTGAATATAACCATCAACATCAATTTGAGACTTGCCCCCTTCAATTCTTAGTAGAACATCTGGTTGGGATTCATTATCAGTGTCTAACCTCACTGTGGTATTGTCAGCCAATTGTGTTCCTGGAGTAGCAGCATGATAAATTGCCAACCATCCCACAATATAGGCGTGGGGTTGCCCGTGAGAGATCCTAACAGGAGAGCTCATATATACTCTTCCCTCAATTAATTCCGCTTTTTTCAGTGCTGACATTGCTTGATACCGTCGCTCAAATTCACTACGGGAAAGACGATCTCCATTTTCTAAAGGCAGTATTCTGGGCTGATAAGTAACCATAAGAATTACTATTCATACAAGGGCGTATATTAGGCTGATTATATCAATTCATTTGGCTTAAACACGATTGTGCAACGCCTCGCATAGCGAGATCCCATCTCTCAATTTCAGAGATTATATTTATTAATCAAAGATACATAGAGAATAGGAGATTGAGCGTTACATAAAACCGTTGAATCTAGTTTAGTATGGGTATTATACTTAATTTAGCTATTTTTCTACAATAAGTAAATATAATTAATCAATAGCCTTATCATCTATTAATTTCTCTAAAGGGGCTTTTAGCTCATTTAGATAACCCGATAAAAAAACTATAGAGTCTATAGAGTCTGTTCTGCTATCTTGAAACTCAAGATATATTCGATATATTTGATTGGTAATTTATCTTCTAGCACCAACTGAGGACAATTTAAAATGGGCAACAAATTATTTTTTCTCTCTACTATCAGTTTATCCATGATTCTCATGCTTCCAGTTGAGAATGTAACAGCAGCTCGAATGGAGATTGATTTTAACCAACAATGTAAACAACAGTATGGCAAAAAATATCGAGCTGAACTCATTGGTAATACTGCCTTGGATTGGCAATGTAGAACCAAAAAGAAACTTCCCATATATCGACAACTTGATCTTAATGCTGCTTGTCAAAATCAATATCCCTTTTCTGATACTAAATATAGTGATTTCAATACTCCTGATTCTTGGTTTTGTGAGATTAACGGGGCTCAATTTGAGCTTGATCTAAATCAGCAATGTAAAAAACAGTATGGCGGAAAATATCAAGTTGAACTAAGAGGTTCAACAGTTCTAGATTGGCAATGTAAAACTGAACAAAAACGCACCATATATGAAGCAATAAATGTTAGTGATGCTTGTCAAAATCAATATGGAGTTTCCAATGCTAGGTATACTTACTTTTATGCTCCTGATTCTTGGTTTTGTGAAGTCTAATCAACACAATCATTGACATGACCCCCATAAATACGCGCTCTCCGAAGTAAGCTTCTTTCTACGCTTAATTTAGGGGATTCTCACCAAAAATGATGAGCTACTTAGGAGGCTGCCATGAACCCCAACTACTGGCTAGAATGCAAGCATTGACAACTGTTGCCATGTTTACTTAACTTTATCGCTAACCAGATACTTTTTAGTTTTGCTTCTATCCCCCCAGTCTCATGCGTAGCATCGTAGGTAAGGATACGGCTGGAAGCTACAGCCATACATTCTGGTACTTTGCCATTAGAAAAATCGTACCATGAATTAGTTCGGGAATAGAATTCCCTCGCTTACCCCATAGATAAATCAATAGCAGCTTGCGCTCTGAGTTATGCGGTCATTAATTTACCTTAAGCTACAATTATAGATAGATAGATAGATAGAACTAAACAGATAACTTTTCTTGAAAATTAGGGAGGTAACTGTTATGAAACCTATGATTTGGCATCCTGAGCCAAAGGATAAAAAAGTTAATCAGTACCTGGACACTATGAATCGAGAACCCTGGTTAGCCATCTTTGCAGTGGGCTTGATACTGGTGTGTTCTTTTACAATTCTAGTTTTGTTAGGTACTTTCTAAGTCAGGAGGATTTAACAATGAGTGAAAAAACTTATCTTTTAATTTCGGCAACTATTTTTGCTTTAGTTGCACTGGTGCATTTAGTCAGACTATTTAGTCACTGGTCATTTCAAATTGGTACTCTAGTTGTGCCTTTTTGGGGTTCGTGGCTAGCAGTTTTAATTGGAGTTACACTGAGCATTTGGGCTTTTCGCTTAATATCCCAGTGGAATGTTAGTCACCAGTAATTATTAAAGACAAACTGGGACAAAAATGAAACTCCCTTAAAATTAAAGTAGAAATTTTCTAAAAGTAGGTATCTAACTGACCTACTTTTTATTTAAAAGCTTGTAAATTATTAGCCTCCAAATTGTTGTTTGGCATAATCGTAAAGTTCTAAATCAGGAGCACAAATTTTTTCAATTTTTGCCATTATCTCTGGATTGATATTAGGTTTTTTGATAGGATTTTTACGGCGATGAGTAATGTTTAATTTGATGCCTGTATGTTGTTGAAACTCTCTGATAAAATCTGGTAAATTTTCTAAAAACCCCACTATTGCTAATTTAGAAAGATTATTTTTGGCAAGTTCAATTGCTGAAGACGATGTATAGTCATAATCAATATTATCTGATACTCCTCCTAAATATTTAATATATTCAAATCCTCCTGCTTGACCTCGTGGCGTATCTAAAAAAGTAGGCAAGTCTTCATAAATTTTGAAGTGATTGCTTTTTTTAAAAGCGTTGTAGAAGTAATTCGAGATATATTTTTTAACGGGATGTCTTAAACAGGTTACATAAACATATTGCTGATGAAATTTCTGCCATATTGTTTGATTATAAGATATGTGTCCTGAAATATATTGAGTCTCCTTAAACATCTCATAAAGCATTAGCTGTTCTCGAAACTGCAAAAGCTGATTAATTTCACCTTTTTCTATATCAATTCCATAAAGCATTTTAGCTGCTTGATGAGATGGATCACCTTCGATTCTGCTATAGCTATGTCGATAATGTTTTCTAATTGCTTTATCGATAGAAGTTCCTCCCGATTTGGGAATATGAAGAAAAAATACTTTGGTTTTCTGGGGAATTAGTAATTTTTGAAGGTTTTGTTTAAGCTGCCATTTAATTAGTGAAATGTCCATTTATTTACTTCAAAAACTATTAAATCTATTTTTCTATATTTAAAAACTCTTGTTGAAAAGCTTCAGCCATTTTCTCCAAAACTTTTTTGCGATCGCTTGCACTCAAAATACATTTATCTTTGGCTAACTGTAAGGGTTCAAATAGTAGTCTAGAGGAAGGAGTATTGTTAGCATCAACAATGTATATTCGTTGATCTGTTTTATCTCTAAGTACGTCCAATTCTCCATAGTCTAAACCCAATTTTTGACAAAAATCTAGAATATTGTTGATTTCAGGTTGATTTAAAATTTCTTTTGTTTCCAATACTTGAACTGAAATCAAACTAGGATAGCCAAAAAATCGTTGAGTTTCTGTTTTATTATGTTTTATGTATATATAAACAAAAGGAATGTGTTTCTTGAATATAGGAACTCGGTAATCAATAACTCTATCCCCTTCTAGGTCATTTTCAATAAGTTTTTGATAGACAACTCCTGATGCTTCTATCTTCTCCACAGGACAAGAAACTATCTTACCATCGTGTTGAGCGTTCAAATTGGATTTAACTACACATTTACCTGTATATGTGAGTGGGTCAACCGCAATACTGTAACCAAAAGCTTCTTCAAATACTCGATTAATTAATGATTTACTTACGTCTTGACAATTGAGATTTAAGACATCAATCTTCTCTTTGGCGAAACGAGATAATGTTGGTTCTTCAGTAAAAAAAGTTTCGTATCTTTGCCACTTAATCGCTAAATCAAATTTCTCTTTGGGATTATCAGTAACTTCATATCCTAAAAGTAAACAAAGTTGATAGATTGTAGCTTTACGATAAGGATAATCGGGATAAAATAAAATTTTTTTTCGATTGTTGAATAGTTTTTTAGTTGTAGATATTAATCTTTGCAGCACATTAAAGGGAGTTTTAGATTCCCCTAGAGAAAGATTATAAGTATAGGTTCGGTATAAATTTAGTAGGGAAACTGGTATATACTTCTGAAGTAGCATCTTAACTTTATCTATCAAATTACTATCAGAAGTAGCTTGAGTTTGAGTAATACCTAATAACAAAAAAACTAGAGAAAATTTAATCATCATAAGAATATCCTTGTAAAAAATCGTATTGCTCTATTTTACTTCTCACTAACTCAATTGATTGCTCGTCCCACTTGTAATTAAATCTAGTTTTTTTAGGAGATTTAAAGACGATATTAGCACAATCATCTAGATATTTTGGGTCTATTTCAACTTCTAAAAAATTGCATAATTGACGTAAAACAGCTTTAGGATCTTCGATTAATGATTCATGTCTGATATCTAAAATTTCTGATTCATCAATTCTAGTTTTCAAATAAGCTACAGTTTTGCACTTAGTAAAATAGGATTCTATCCCGTATTCTAGATCAGCTTTTTTACGACTAATCATGGTTGTGATATTATCGTAGGGATTACGAACAACATGAATAAATTTGATTGGAAGATTAATTTTATCGGATAAGGTATCCAAAATTTCAGGATTATTACGAATTACAAAATTAGTCGCACTTCCCCTTTTGTCTCCAATAACGTTTAAAGTTTTAAACTTTCCCTGCCATTGATCTTTGACTTCATAAGAATAACCAGTTTCTTGTCTTCCTGCATTAGCTCTCCTTTGGGAATTCTGAAGCAATAAATAGTAAATTTTTTGGCAACTAACTCCTTGTTCAAATAATTTTAGAGCATTAAGTTCATGTCCAATAATGATATTAGGATGGGCATCTAGTAAAGAACCAACCAAGCTATGTCCACTTCTTGTATATCCAATGAACATACAATATTTTTCTACGGATTTAAATATATCTTCACTGGTAAATAATTGATTAAAATAATACTGAAAGTCGTCGCTGATTCGGGTAACTTTCGCTTTAGCTTTTTTATATTGATATTTCAGCATATTAGTTAAACACTATATTGTTGGTTATTATAGCTCGAACTCTTCAAGCTTATATTAATAGTTGGGGCTTAGTCGATCATACTCGATAAAAGTGAAAAAAAAGTTACCTTGCTGTTTTGTAAGTAATTAGTACTAACTTATACTATACAAAACTCAAAATACTAAGTATAATTAGGCAATAAGTAATCAGATAAGTGTGGAAAATACTGAATTTATTTTTCATTCATCAAAGTGGATTTGTAAAGGATTGATTACTCTTATAAACTAATATGAAATATGCCAACTTGGAATCTAGCCAAGTTGATTAATAAATATAGTCAAATTAATTTATGAAACCATTAATTAAAAAAATCAAAGCAAAGATAGCTTATATAGTTAATTCTTATCAACTTATTCAATACCTATTTAAAGTTAGTGGAGATAAAGAACTTCATTCCATAATGCGTTCCTATTTAGAGGAGTTTCCATTATGCCTATTTTCTGAACCCTTACTTTGGGTAAAAATGTCGCGGAATGCTAAATCTAGATTTGAGAAACCAGAACAATGCCCATATGCTTTTTATGCTCCTCATCTTGGTGCTTCTGGATTTGGTGAAAGCAATGAAATATCCCAATTTTTAGAAGCCAATTTTGCCACCATTACAGCTGAATTTGCCCAATGTGCTCCTCCGGAAGTACCTACCCCTTCTCAATCTTTAGTTGATGGTGGTACTTGGAACACCTTCCCTCTAAGACGTTCATCTAAAACCGTACCTGAAAATATTGCCCGTTGCCCTCAAACTTGGGAATTAGCCCAACAATGTCCCCTATTGAAAGGTGTCGATGGTGGTGTTTATTTCTCAATTGTTTATCCAGGTACTCATATAAGTAGCCATTGTGGTCCTTCTAATCTAAAGCGTCGTTATCATCTAACCATAGAAGAAGCAGAGGGAGCAAAGATTAGGGCTGGATCTGAATGGCGTACCTGGCGACAAGGAAAATGCCTAATTCTAGATGATTCCTTTGAACATGAAGTAGAACATAATGGAGACAAAAGAAGAGTTGTCTTAATTATTGACTGTTGGCATCCTGACTTAACGAAAAAAGAACAAGAGTTTTTAACTGATCTCCACAAACTATGGCTCAAACCCACCAGAAAAGGTGCAGAAAAAAAAGCTTCGATAGCAAAAAAAGACCCAGAAAAGCCAAAAGTTGGTGCAACCATTAACTAGTTACAATTAAGTATTCTAAGCAAATGAACAAAGAAAAATTAAAAGATTTAATTTGGTATATTAAGCAAACAATTAAGAGTTTATTTGAAAGTAAGCCTAAAACTGATGGAATAGAGCCTCAGATATTTCAGGTCAGAACTCAGCTTTTAAGTAAGGGAAGAAGTGATTATATGCTGGCTCAGACTGAAGGAATGAGTATCAGAATTAAATGCTACGCTACAGGAGGAGAAAATGTACTCCATACCCATCCCGGTCAAGACCATACTTTTATCGTGTTAGCAGGAAAAGCTAAATTCTATGGTGTGAATGGGGAAGTTACTGAGCTAGTCAAAAATCAAGGCATATTAATTCCTGAAGGCTTTTATCATTATTTTTCTAGTTGCGGAGAGGAAGCTCTAGTAATGCTGAGAATAGCAGCCGAAAAAAGAAAAGTTCGGGCGCGTCGTATTGGTATTGATGGTAAACCTTTCACTGGAAAATCCCAAGAAAACAACTACGAAGAGAAGGTTCCCATCGAAGGGCTTTACTATGAATAACGTGAGTTCGGAGTTAGCCCTAAAGGAGCCCTAAAGGGTACACCTTCGGATAACCGCTTCGCATAGAGTTCGGAGTCCTAAAGGATACACCTTCGGATATGACCTTCGGTAGTCGCTGACGCGCACGGAGTTATGATTTGCTTAACGAAAGAATGAGGATTTCAAGGCTATCTAACGACTATCCAAACTCGAAAAATTACAGTTTTTTAGCTTCGTCGAACTGACGTTGAATAAATAAGGGAATGTTTTTTGAGCGTCTAATAGACGCTCAGCCAGTTCATGACTCTGCAATTATCAACTATAAATGTCTACTAGACTTCATTTTTTAGAGAAAATCTTGAGATTTTTTTTGACATTTTTGAAAGCTCTTTGAATTTTTTTATTTTCTTTTTTATTAACGTGAGGAAATTCAACTTCGGGAATTTCTTGTTCCAGAAATGGACAAATTTTTTCCCATAACTTACCCTCCTTAAGATGAATCACTAATAGGTCATTTGGTCTATCTTTAAAATACTCAATCACTTCGCTATTGTGTCTTTCATATCTTTCAATGTAGATATTTTCATTTCCTTTAGGATGTCCTACTCCATAAATCAATTCTCTCATAGGGGTATCGCGAGTATCGAAATGAGTCACTATACTGTTAATCCAGCTATCTACTGGTCTAATAACTAATATAAACTTGCTACCAGGGCATTTTTGATCTAATTCTTGATATAAAATGGGCCAGGGGTTATCTTGAAAAGCATCATATTTATCCAATAAACTATAAGCAATTTCATGAACTTGCTCTTTGATATTAGGATTATGAATATCAACAGCACCACAAACTCTATATCCTAAGATTTCAAGAGCTTTTCCCAAGGATGAGGTTCCGGTTTTGTGGAATCCAATCCCAAATACTTTAGCTGAACTTTTTTTCTGATTATTAGACATAATAAAAATCTTTAATTGACTTAAACTTATATTTAATTATCTAAATACAATTTAATTCTACTTGCTTCAAAATAGTTCAACGCTCGAAATATAATTCTTCTGAACTTGCAGCTTCAACTAGATAAAACCCAGACTCAGACAAACGACGTTTGACAAATTTAATTTGTTCAGGAGTTAAAATCCAATTGTGAATTTCAATCATCAGCTTTTTAATATTGTGAAAGTCAGCATACTTAACAAACTCATATTCGCCCCCTTCCATATCGAGCAATAAGAATGTGGGGTCAATTTCTCTCACTTTTTCGTTAAAATTAGTAACAGGTACTTGTATAGATTTTGCTCCTTCCGCTTTATCGTAAATTGAGCTAGACCAAAAGTTTTTTCCTACATAAAAATCTGCAACTCCAGTGCGATCGCCAACTAAACAAATCTCTAAATTTGGTTCGACTTGATTAAGATCGTAATTATCTTTAATTGCTGATTTAAGTGCTGGGTTTGCTTCAAAGGTAAAGACTCTATCATTACCGATTTTTTTAGCACAATAAGCAGATAGTAATCCTAAACCAGTACCTATTTCCATGACAACATCATCAGAACCAAGTCTATTTTTGACTAGTTTAAGTTCATCTGCTTCATAAAAACCACCATATATTGCCTTGCGAATTACATCAGAAGTAAATGAGGGAATTTTAACTTTTATACCTTCTATTTCAACCATCTCAGGTTGAGTAATCTTGTTAAATAAGGTTTTAATTTTCATATAATTTATTTTGTTATATTTTGTATTTTTTGATGAAGCTATATCTAAAATAAACTGTAGATTAAAACTATCAATACATATTTTCTCACTTATCATACTAGATAAATGTAAAAAAAAAGTGACATTGATGATAGAAAAATGATTACAACTTATTAAATAAGAAAAAATTAATCTATAGCCTGTAGAAATAGGAATAACTCAAGAAAATAATTATAAAAAGAAAATTTTAATTGACAGAGTATTTTACTTACTTGTAAAATACTATGGATGTAAAAAACACTTAGATTCAATAATTATCTAGCTTTCTTACTGATTCGTTCTTTAGCAATCTCTAGAACATTGCTCACCTCTTCAAAAGTTGTTTCTGGCAAGTTATTGTAATCCCTAATGCCATGCTCAAATGGTCTATCTTTGGTAATTTCTTGAATGATCCTACGAACTTCTTTCATTGCTGGTCTTTGATGCAGATATTGAGAAGTTACATCTAATGACGCTTGATAAAGCGCACAGAACATACTCCATGAATCTCGTTTCTCATCATCATCACAAATTCGTTCGTCATTTTTGTGCCAAACCGATTCATCATGCAATATCTCTAAGGCTCGTTGCAGAATTTGAAGATCAGTTTGAGTTGGAGCTAATTTTGCTCCTTTCAGTGGTTTTTCTCGAAAGGATGGTGCCATTTTAATCTTTAAGACTTTATTCTGAGCATTATGACACTGCCCTACATACTTGCTGTTAATTTGACGTTGAAGTTCGCATTGAAGTAACTCTTGAACTGGCAAAGAAAACAAAAGCTCCGCTCCAGTAAATTCGATATTTTCCAGATAAATTGGAGTTATTCCGTAAGGAGCTAAAATAATATTCAACGAATCCTCTTTGAAGCTTACTTCATATCTAAGATCAGTTTTATTTTTGTTGGAGTCAACTAACGCACCCCACCAGACAGCATGATTATCAGTATTTTGAATGAGACTTTGAGCTTTCATCATCCCTTTTACTTCAGATCTAAAGTTTTTGGGAAAGATGGTTTTGCTATTAAAACTGCCCAGTTTCAAATCCTTTAAATTAGTTTTTGCTAAGTTACTTGTCTCTAGGTTAGCCGAGTTTAAATTTGCTCCCTTAAATTCAGTATTGGTGAGATTGGCTCCAGTAAGATTAGCTCCAGTAAGATTAGCTCTTCGTAATCTAGCTCCAGTGAGATCAGCTCCTATAAGGCTAACTCCAGTGAGATCAGCTCCTGTTAAATCAGCTTCTCTTAAATTAGCACCTGACAAATTAGCACCTGACAAATTAGCACCCCACAAATCAGAACGCTTCAAGTTAGTTAGTGTCAGATTAGCTTTCTCTAGGTCAGCTTTCATCAGTAGTGCTTCCTCCAAATTAGCAAACTGTAATTTGGTCTTTTTCAAGTCGGCTCTTAACAAGTTGGCTCTTTTCAAATTAGCTTTTTTGAGGTTAGCTTTCCTCAAGTTGATTTGCTTGAGGTTAGCTTCTTCTAGATCGATCTTTTTGAGATCGGTATTGGATGCATCAATTCCGAAAAGATTATAATTTTCTCTGTTGAGTCGCTCTAGAGCTAAAATAATAACCTCGGAAGTCTTATTTTTTGTCGAATTGGATATGTTCCATGCTTCATAAATTGTTTGCTCTCTACTTTCATCTCTATGTTCAAAGAACATAAAAACAGCCACAATAAGACTACCTGTTGTTAAAAACTGAAAAAGATTAGATGGAGTAAGTTGGTTAACGATTGGCTGAATAGTATATTTTTGAGACCACCTAATTGTTCCAATAATTAGCTTTAAAAAACCACTAAATTGTTCTACATCACTTAATTGAAAGTATTTTCCACTACGCTTAATATGTTGCTTTCTTTCTATTTGCTTATCTTGTTGATCTTCTAGATAACCAGTTTTTATATTTCGTAAAAATTGTTTTATGTCTCTTGATTGTCTCATTTAGAATTCTTTGATAAAGATATGATATTTGTAATTTAAGAGATTTCTAATAGACAAACTACCGTATCAGTTTTTAGAATTATTTAGTTTATTAAAAAACTTTTTGTAGTATTTTTTAGTAAAAAAATCTATTTAAGAACAGTTAAGACTAAATAAGTTTGCCAAAAGCAGTGCAATGAATACCAAGCTTTTGACGCACCCAAATTGTATTAATAAGATTGACTAAAATTGTAGTGCTGGTTGTAGCTAATGCAGCTCCTTCAATTCCCCATCGAGGAATTAATAAAGCATTCAGAAGAACATTTAGTCCTGTCCCTGTGGCATTAGTAATAAAAGTAAAACGTTCGTTTCCAGTCATATTAAGTAATAAACCGACTGAACCTGCTGAAGCGTGTACCAATCTTCCTACACAGAGAATAGTTAAAGCCTGTTGTCCTTGAGTAAAATCTTGCCCAAATAGTAATAGATACCAATACCCGAATCCGATCATAATGGCAGTCATTGGTAGAGCAATCAGCAAGACAATACGAGCACTTTTTGTAACAACCCGCTGTAGTTGCTTGGTTTTACCTTCAGCATAAAGAGTGGCAATATTGGGTCCTAAAACAGTATTGACAGAACTCAAAATGAAATTAATCAGATGGGCTCCTCGACTGACAGCAAAATAAATTCCTACTGCTTCAGCACCTTGGATTGCTCCAAGCATCAGAATATCTGTTCGAGATTTAATAATGAATAGACTACCCAAAAACATGAAAGGTAAGGCACTTTGTATCCAAAGTTTAGGCTGGTATTTAGGAGTGGCTTCCTTAGCAGCATTGGGCAAAACTCCATCCAGTAATTTAACACCGATTCCCAGAGTAATTAGAGCAGCAATAATTCTCATTATTACAACCCAGAAAGCAGTTAAATTATCTCCTAGAAATAAATAAGCACATCCACTCAATGCAAGCAATAAGATAGGAGCGAGAATTAACTCTGGCATCAGTCCAACTACAATCTGGTGCAATCCTCTCATTGCAGATAATCGTAGATTTCGCAGAACGGCAATTGGGATTAGAAGCATAGCCATACAAAAAGCCCAGAACTGTTCAGAATTAGCTGCCATATTTAAGCCCCAAGCTACAGCTATAGAGCCTAGAACTAATGCTACAGAAATGACAAGCACAATCTGATTACCCCAGTGCAATAGACCCCTTAGTAAACTCCACTCTGACTTAGTTTGATAAATCGCAAGTTCGCGGACTATTAATTTATCAATTCCTAAAGTTCCTAACAAAATTAATAATTGAGTCCAGGCAAAAGCATAAGTGTAAATCCCAAAACCTGAAGCTCCCAGCATACGAGCTAGAACAATACCTGTAATAAAACTTAAGCCAGTACCAGCAATTTTTAGTCCAAAAGTCCCTGCTACACCTTTGACTAGACGTTGCTTGAGATTATTTTGGTGATTTTTTGCAAAAAAGATTTGTAATAAGTTTCGGAGATACTGAACTCCTTTATTCATAATAATTGATGCCTTTACTTGTAATTAAATTCAACGAATATGTAAATTTTTGGTATTGATACTAAAACCCTCTCACTTCACAACAAGGGTACTTCTTGCAGTTTGTTTTTAGGAAGTTCAGTCTGAGCTTTTCCATATTATCCGAATTCTTTAATTTCTTAATTGAACTAAACCTTTTTGCTCTAAGGCAATTAATTAGAGAACGCCAACTTTTATGTGTAAATACTTAAAATACTCTTCTTTATCAAATCATTACAGTAGTTTTACAGAAACTAATGGAATAATTACCGACTTTATCACTTTTGTTCTCGTATTATTGTTTAGGTATTTATCTGTGCTTATTGCCCAATTACTTTGTCAATAGATTTAAATTAACTTTAAAATTTTATACTATTTTTATCACTTATATTTTAAGATTATGAACCGTAAATTACTAATTCTAGGTACTAGAGGCATACCCGCTAATTATGGTGGATTTGAAACTTTTGCCCAACGATTAGCCTTATACCTGGTAAACAAAGGCTGGGAAGTAACGGTTTACTGTCAAGTCAACACTCAACAAATAATAACTAAACAATGGCAGGGGATTAATTTAGTTTATATTCCTAGTAAAAGTAATAGTGCTTTAGATACGGTCATTTTTGATTATAAATCTACGATTCACGCCCTTAAGCAACAAGGACTTATTTTAGTTTTAGGCTACAATACTGCTATTTTTTCTATTCTATATTGGCTCAAAAAACGAGTAAGTATTATGAATATGGATGGCATGGAATGGTGGCGCAGTAAATGGAGCTTTTTAGCAAAAGTATGGCTATTTTTTAACGAACGTTGTGGAGCTATTTTTAGTAACCATTTAATTGCTGATCATCCTCATATTAAAAAGCACCTAACAAACTACGTTTCTCCACACAAAATCAATGTCATTCCCTATGGAGCAAAAAAAGTTACCAAAGCAGACCTAAGCTTATTAAAAGCCTATCATTTGGTTCCCCATCAATACTCCCTAGTAATTGCTAGACCAGAGCCAGAAAATTCAATTCTCGAAATTGTCTCGGCTTTTTCTAAGAGGAAATGGGATCAAAAACTAGTAGTTTTAGGACGCTATACACCCGAAACTAATCCCTATCATCAGAAAGTAATGGATGCAGCTGGTGATGAAGTTATCTTCGCAGGAGCTATCTATGATAAAGAAGTAGTTGATAGTCTCCGATTTTACGCTCGTCTGTATATTCACGGACACACGGTAGGGGGAACTAATCCTTCTTTGGTAGAAGCCTTAGCTGCTGGAACACCTGTGCTGGCTCAAGATAATCCTTTCAATCAATGGGTTGCTGGTGAGAAAGCTCATTATTTTCTAGATCAAGATGATTGTTTGAAGGAACTGAAAAAGTTACTTAACAACGATGATGAATTAGAAAGTATGAAACTAGCTAGTACAGCCAGATATTGTGAACAATTCTCTAAAGACCGTGACCTCACAAGCTATGAAAAATTGTTCTCCACTTACATTACGGAAGACAAACCTCTAAAAGTTCCTTCAACAAGTGGAGTCAAAAATTAAGATAAGAGGAATACATCTCCTAAATAAAACCTTATGATTAATCTCCTAATAGTTGAAGACCAGCAAACGATCTTACAACTTTTAAAAATTTATCTAGAACAAGAACCAAATCTAAAGATCGTAGCAGTTGCTTCTGATGGTCAGGTAGGAATTGAAAAAGTCGAACAATATCGACCAGATGTAGTGCTGATGGATGTAGAAATGCCAGGCATAGATGGCATTACTGCCACTAGAATCATCTCAGAGCGATATCCAGAAACCAAGGTTTTAATTTTAAGTACCCATGATGATGAGCAAGTACTCAATCAAGCTCTACAGGCTGGGGCAAAAGGATATATTCTCAAGACCACTCCCGCTCAAGAACTAATTGAGTTTATCCGCTCTGTTCATCAGGGATATTTACAACTAGGCTCTGGTTTAGTACAGAAAATACCAGAGAAGCAAGAGCCTGCTACCAGCATTAATTTTCGCTCCCCCACTCATCAATACTTCCCTCTCCTGCCTCCTCCCCAATCCCCTTATTTTTGGATCGGAATTATACTCAATAGTACTGTCTGGTTATTGATCATAATTTATGGGAAATTTGCTCCACCCACCTACACTAGCGAGTGGGGAATCAAGATTTTAGAGTCCAATACAGGAGTTCAACTCAGTGTACCTGGTATTGGGAGGGCGGAAGCTAATTCTACCTCTGGAAAAGGTCGTCAAGACCCCAAAACTGACTATCTTTATATTGCTGGCGATCGCACTATTTTGGAAGAAGCTGCCGAAACCATCAGTATGACTCCTGGTGATTTTGGGCATCCTGAAATTAGCGCCAACGATGACGGTACAATTATCTCCTTAACTGTTGAGGGAGATAGTCCCCTAGAAGCTCAAGAAAAAGCTTTCACTTTCCATCACGCTTTAACCGATAGAATTGAAAGCTTAAGACAAGCAGAAATAGAACGTCAAGAGAAGCATATTCAGAAAACTTTAGAGGCATCTCGCAAAAAGCTCGACGAAGCACAAAAGAATCTTTCTCGATATCAAGTTTCAGCTTCTATTACTTCTGAGGAACAAACTAGACAGTTAGCAAGTAATTTAGAAGATTTGTACCGCCAGAAAGCGGAGTTATCAGCCCAAGAACGGGGTTTAAATAGTATCTCCCAAGAATTGGGACGGGAATTAAATTTATCTTCTAGAGAAACTAATTTTGCCTATCAATTACTCGGAGACGAAATTTATCAAAAACAATTACAACAGCACGCTCAAACTAGAAGTGAGCTGACAGGTTTATTATCTCGCTTTACTTCCAGAGCTCCCTCGGTAATTAACAAACAGGCAGAGTTAGATGAATCTACTGCTGCACTGAGACAAAGAGCTAATTTTTTACTAAATCGACAAGTTAGTAAGAGTGAGTTAGAGAGGATTACCTATCTCACCCTCGATCCCAAAATGAAAGCAGTAAGAGAAGGGGTATTTAGAGATTTAGTTACTAATCAAGCCAATCAACAAAAATTAGAAGCACAAATTCAAGAATTGGAAAGACAGAGGGAAAAATTAGAAGGTCGTCAGAAAACCATAGCTCAAGATAAGCTGCAAATGGATAACTATCAGCGAGATTTACAGGTAGCAGAAGCAATTTTTGCTAGTACTCTAGCGGAGTTAGATTTGGGTAGAGAACACGCCTATTCTGTTTATCCCCCAATTCAGCTGATCAAAGAGCCCAGTTTGCCAAAAGAAAATCGCCCAACCAGTCCCAATCTTAAATTGCTATTATTGGCTGGCATGGCGGGTACTTTCTTGGTAACTAGTGGCTTAATGTTAGTCTGGTTTGAACGACAACCTTCCTTGGTCGAGCCTTCGGTATCAAAAAATAAACTGTCTTCTTTGACTATAGATGCCAAGAAAAATAAGACTTAGTTTATCCTGGAATCTTTTTTTTGAGAACGGGAATACTAGGAGTAAAAATATTTTAGATACCCCATAGCTTAGAGGAAATAGTGGAACAATTTATTTCTGTGATTATTCCAGTGTTTAATGATCAAAAGCGTCTCAAAAGTTGTTTAGCAGCTTTGGAAAAGCAAACTTATCCCCAAGATAATTATGAAGTTATTGTGGTAGATAATGGTAGTGATCAGAGTTTAGAATCTGTCATTAAGGAATTTTCTCAAGCAAAATTAACTTATTGTGCTGTTCCTGGGTCTTATGCTGCTCGCAATCATGGCATTTCTTTGGCTCAGGGAGAGATTATCGCTTTTACGGATTCTGATTGTATCCCCAATTCAAATTGGCTTCAGGCGGGTGTAAAACATCTTTCGACTACAGATAATTGTGGACTGGTTGCTGGAAAAATTGAAATGTTTTACCGAAAACCTGATTGCCCAACGGCTGTAGAACTCTATGATGATGTAACTTTTTTTAACCAGAAACGATATGCTCAAGAACAAAATTATGGTGCCACAGCTAATGTTTTTACTTACAAGTCAGTATTTGAGCAAGTAGGCTTATTTAATGCCCAGTTAAAATCTGGTGGAGATAAAGAATGGGGTCAAAGAGTAGCTGCTCAAGGCTATGGTGTAGTTTATGGTGAAGATAGTGCTATTGCTCATCCTGCGAGATATTCTTTTAAACAAATTTATCGTAAGATTGCTCGCGTTAGGGGAGTGGGTTATGAACAAGAACGAGCCAATAAATCTTTATTGGCATATTTAACTGGAATCCTACCCCATTTAAAGCCTCCCATTCGCTCTACTAAACAAAAACTGAGTCAATTATCCCAAGAAGGGAAGATTAGCAATATTTGGCAACCACTTCAAATTTTGGGGCTTACGTTCGCTCTCCACTATCTGGGATTTTTTGCCCAAACCTATCGAGATCGCTAAATCCTTGCCTTGTCTGTTCCTCAGCCAGGTATAGTAAATTGAAAGTGAACTAGTAATTGAGTGAGGTATACCAATAGAATTCAAGATTATCAATGCTCGTCAAGGCGCATTTTTGGCTTTAGATTTGATTTATCGTCAAAAAGCTTACACTGATATTGCCATAGACCGAGTTCTCCGCTCCCATCAGCTCAATTCAGCCGATCGCAGTTTGCTTTGTCAGATAGTTTATGGAGTTGTTCGTTACCAGCGATCGCTGGATAGTTTAATTAGTTTATTGGGTAGAAAAAAAGCTTTAGAGCAACCCCTCAACCTCCGAATTATTCTCCACATTGGCTTATATCAACTAAGCTATCTCAATCAAATTCCTGAGTCTGCTGCGGTTAACACCAGTGTAGAACTAGCCAAAAATCAGGGACTAGCAAAATTATCAGGAGTGGTTAATGGCATATTACGCAACTATATCCGCCAAGCAAAAACTAACGATCCTTTATTAACTCAAAACTATACTTCTCCGATAGAAAAGTTAGGTGTTATTCATAGCTTTCCCGACTGGATAGTAGAGACTTGGTTAGAACAATTACCCCTCTCAGAAACTACAGAACTACTAAATTGGTTTAATCAACCTGGCAAAATTGACCTGCGAGTTAATATCCTCAAAACTTCTGTGGAAAAAGTAGTAGAGGCTTTTAAGAAGGAAGGAATTGCTGTTTCTCCTATTCCCCATCTTCCCCAAGCTTTAAGAATTAACGACAGTGTAGGCGATATTACCTTACTTCCTGGATATGAAGCAGGTTGGTGGATGGTACAAGATAGTAGTGCGCAACTAGTTAGCCATCTGCTCGATCCTCAACCCGAAGAGATAATTATCGATGCTTGTGCTGCACCAGGAGGAAAAACAACCCATATTGCTGAGTTAATGGGCGATCGCGGAACTATTTATGCTTGCGATCGCCA